>NZ_JBFTSL010000005.1:0-233729 GCF_056400005.1 Arthrobacter sp. 01L42
CGGGTCCTCGGCGGAGAAGCTCGCCGGGCTCAAGACCGTGTTCCGGACCGGGAACGGCACCGTCACGGCCGGGAACGCGTCCCCGCTCTCCGACGGCGCGTCCGCGGCGTGGCTGGGCAGTGAAAAGGCCGCCGGGCTCCTGGGCCTGGAGCCTGTGGCCCGGATCGCCGGGCGCGGCGCGCACGCCAACGACCCGCAGTACTTCGGCTACGCCCCGGTCGAGGCCGCGAACAAGGCCCTCGCCAAGGCCGGGATCGGCTGGGACCAGGTCGGCGCCGTCGAACTGAACGAGGCGTTCGCCGCGCAGTCCCTGGCCTGCATCAACGCCTGGGGCATCGACGCGGGAATCGTGAACCGGCACGGCGGCGCGATCGCCATGGGCCACCCGCTCGGCGCCTCCGGCGGGCGGATCCTGGGCACCCTGGCCCGTACCCTGCAGGCCTCCGGGCAGCGCTGGGGCGTCGCCGCGATCTGCATCGGCGTCGGCCAGGGCCTCGCCGTCGTGCTCGAAAACGTCACCACCGGGCAGGCATAACCCGCAGGCTTAACCCGCAGGCATAACCTGTCGGCACAACCAGCGACGGACTGAGGGAATGCAGCACTGGCGGTCGGACACCGGGAGGTCCAAGCTTTAACCATTCGACGCGGGCCAAGTGTGGGCGTCCCGGCCTCCCTGGACTGCACGGCGAGGGTGATGGCACGGCGAGGGTGACGGCACGGCGTGTGCGAGGAGAGTGACGATGGTTGACACGGCAGCGCAGACTCTTCGGGCCGGTGCGCGGAACGACCTTGTGACGCAACTGCTGGGCATCTGGCTCCTCCTGGCTGTGTTCCTCGACGGCTGGGCCCACCTGCACGTTCCCGGGCTTGAAACCTTCTTCACCCCCTGGCACGCGGCACTCTATTCGGGCCTCGTGGCCACCGCCGCGTGGACGGCAAGTGTGATCTGGAGGAACCGCCAGCCCGGGCGGCCATTGACGCGGTCGGTGCCGGCCGGCTACACGGGCACGGTCATCGGACTGGTCCTGTTCGCCGTCGCGGGCGTCCTGGATCTGGCCTGGCACGAGATCCTGGGCATCGAAGTTTCCCTCGATGCGCTGGTGAGCCCCACCCACTTGCTGCTGGGGTTCAGCCTCTTCCTCATCCTCGGCACCGGTATCCGCAGTGCACGGGCCGCCGGCGGCGCAGAAGCCTTCTCATGGACGCCGGCTGCATTGTTGTCTCTCGCCCTGATGACCGGATTGGGAGCCTTCTTCCTCATTTACTGCTCGGCGTTCGTCCGGACCCCGCCGGCCGTCCCCTATCTACAGACGCCGATCGGGAGCCCCGGGCACACCCAGGCGGAGCTGCCCCCGGCCCTCGGACTGGCCAGCTATTTGGTGACCACAGCGCTGATTATCGCCCCCTTCCTCTACACCTTCTCCGGAGCCCGAAGGCCGCCTTTCGGTATTGCCACCATCCTGGTCGCCGTGGTGGCGTGGCTGCCGCTGGCCATGTCGGGGCTGCGCCCGGCCGCGGTCGCCGGTGCTGCCGGAGCCACGATCATCGCGGTAGCGGCGGATCTGCTGCTTGCCCGACGGCCGGGCCCGTGGCTGAGGCGCACGTTGCCGGCGGTCACCGCCGTGCTGGCGGCACTCATCTGGACCGGCCAACTGGCTGGGATCGCCCTGGCTGCATCGATTCAATGGCCAGTGTCGATGTGGCTGGGAGCCGTTGTGCTGAGTGCGGGATTGGCCGCGGCACTGGCCTTCCTCAGCTCGTTGAACACCAGGAGCGCACCGTTTCCGGCAGGGCCACGATGAGCGTCAAATCCCCACTGTTCCCGGCGCCCGGAGTGGGCTAATTTGGGGATAAAGGGGAGTGCCCGGTGTCCGGTTCATTGACGGCGGAGGCATCCGGCCTCGCCATCGAGTAAGGAACACACCGTGGCCTACAACGTGGCCCAAAAGCTCATCGCATCCCATCTGGTGGCCGGGGAGATGATTCCCGGCCGTGAGATTGGCCTGCATATCGATCAGACCCTCACCCAGGACGCGACCGGGACGCTGGTCATGCTCGAGCTGGAGGCCATCGGGCTGGACCGGGCACAAACTGAAGTATCCGTGCAGTACGTGGACCACAACTTGTTGCAGGCCGACAGCAGGAACGCTGAAGACCATGATTTTCTCCGCTCGGCCTGCCGCCGGTTTGGTCTGTGGTTCTCGAAGGCTGGAAACGGGGTGTCCCATCCGACCCACATGCAGCGGTTTGGCCGTCCGGGCACGACCATGGTCGGTTCCGACAGTCACACCCCGGCCGCTGGGTCGCTGGGGATGCTGGCAATCGGGGTCGGCGGCACCGAGGTGGCCCTGGCCATCGCGGGCGAGCCGCTCTACCTGAAGATGCCGGAGATCTGGGGCGTGCGGCTTACCGGCAAGCTGCCACCGTGGACCAGTGCCAAGGACGTCATCCTCGAAATGCTTCGCCGGCACGGCGTGAAGGGCGGCAAGGACCGGATCATCGAGTACTACGGTCCCGGCCTCGCCACACTGAGCGCGATGGACCGGCACGTGATTGCCAATATGGGCGCCGAACTCGGTGCGACGAGCACGGTCTTCCCGGCCGACGACCAGGTGCGGGCCTTCCTGCGCTCCGAACAGCGCGAGGACGATTTCACCGAACTCCTCGCCGATTCCGGTGCCACCTACGACGTGACCGACGCGATCGACCTGGTCACGATCGAGCCGCTCATCGCCCTGCCCAGCTCGCCCGGCAACGTCGTTCCGGTGCGGGAGGTCACTGGCAGGCCGGTGGCGCAGGTAGTGATTGGGTCTTCAGCGAACCCGGGCCTGCGCGACTTCGCAATGGTCGCCGCCCTCACGAAGGGACGGCAATGCCACCCTGGACTGTCTTTCGACGTCAACCCGAGTTCCCGGCAGATCCTGCAGGACCTCACCAGGATGGGGGCCACGTTTGATCTGATAAGCGCCGGAGCCCGGCTGCATCAGACCGGATGCATGGGCTGTATCGGGATGGGACAGGCCCCCGCGAACGGAAGCAACAGCCTGCGCACTATGCCCCGCAACTTTCCCGGCCGTTCGGGCACGAAGGAGGACTCGGTCTACCTGTGCTCACCGGAGACGGCTGCGGCTGCTGCGCTCACCGGAATTATCACCGACCCGCGGGACCTGACGGAGCTCTTCGACCTTGAGTATCCCGAGATCGAACTTCCCGCGCTGTCGAGCGTGAACGTGGCAATGCTGGAGGAGCCGTTGGCGCCGGAGGAAGCCGGCAAAGTAGCGCTGGTCAAGGGCGAAAACATCTCCTCGCTTCCGGTCTTCGGCCCACTCGCCGACCGCATCGAGGCACCGGTGGCCTTGGTGGTGGGCAACGATGTCTCGACGGACGAGATTCTGCCTGCCGGTGCCCGCGTTCTGCCCTACCGCAGCAACATCCCCAAACTCGCCGAATTCACCTTCGACCAGCTCGACCCCACCTACGCCGCCCGCGCCGCCCAAACCCGCGACTCCACCGGGCACATCCTGGTCGGCGGCACGAACTACGGCCAGGGATCCTCACGGGAACACGCAGCTATCACCCCGCGCTTCCTCGGGCTGCGCGCAGTGGTGGCCGTCTCGTTCGCGCGGATCCACTGGCAGAACCTGGCCAATTTCGGCGTCCTCGCAGTCGAGTTCACAAATGCGGCCGATCATGACCGCATCGAACAGGACGATGTGCTCGCGCTGACAGGGATACACGACGCCCTGCTCACAGGCAAGGAGATCCTCGTGGAGAACCGGACCCGAGACGAGGTCTACCCTGTGCGGCACAGTCTCTCCAGCCGTCAGGTGGACATGCTCCTGGCAGGTGGCCTCATCCCTTGGCTGCGCGAACGGAGAGCGCGGGAATGAGCTGCCGATCACCGCTGACGAGGATGGGTGTGCCGCGGTGAGCGGATGGCCGCGGCCGGACGAGCCCTCCGGCGAAATCAGCCTCGTACTCGACCAGCGCAGCACCCTGGATCCGAAGGCTGACCTGCGCGACGGGTTGTCCGCGGTCGCCCGGCAGGGTTCCCACCTTTGGGTCGCCAATGACGAGACGACCAGCCTCGAACGGCTCACCCTGGAGGCCGGCGGCCAGGCCCGCACCCACCGCAGCTTCGACCTCACCCACCTCCTTGAGCTGCCCGGGGACAGGGGTGAGATGGACATCGAGGGCCTCGATGTCGAGGATGACACGCTGTGGCTGCTTGGATCGCACAGCTCGGCCCGCAAACAGGTCAAGAACAACGCCACACCCGCAGAAGCGCAGGATTCCCTGGCGACAGTGGAGGTCAGCCAGCGCCGTCGGGTGTTGGCCCGGCTTTCGACTAAGGTCCTCCTCGATCCGGACGGCGGCCGGACGGGGCAGCAGCAGCGCCCCGCCGTGCTGGGCCTCGGCCGGGGCACGGACCTGGTGGATCTGCTGGCTGATGACCCACATCTTGGAAGCTTCATCCAGTCCTCGACGACCGGTCGCCCGATCCCGGGCAAGGACAACGGCATTGACTGCGAGGGCCTCGCCGTAGCGGGCGACCGGGTGTTCATCGGTCTGCGCGGGCCGGTGCTGCGTGGGTGGGCGATGATCATAGAGCTCCAGGTTGGTGGCGGGCCCGGCTTGGAGCCGCAGCCGATCGGTCCCGGGAATCGTCGCTACCGCAAGCACTTCCTTCGCCTGCATGGTTTGGGCGTGCGGGATCTGTGCCGTCACGGACGGGACCTGCTCGTCCTGGCAGGACCCACCATGGAACTCGACGGGCGCGCGGCCGTGTTTCGCTGGCGGGGCGCGCTGACGTCGCAGGCCGAGGCCGTCCTGCCGAAAGACGACTTGCATTGCGAATTTGACGCGCCGTTCGGTGAGGACGAGGACCATGCCGAGGGGATCACCGTTCTCGACGATGACCGGTCGGCCTTGGTGTTGTATGGGACGCCGTCGGGGAAGCGCAAGACCGGACGCCACGCGATCAAAGCCGACGTTTTCCGCCTCAGCACATAGGAACCGGCGCCGCGACAGTCCCGGGGAGATGTTCCTATTGCTGCCGGCCCACTTTTCCCAGCCAGGCCTGCAGGAGAGGAACGACGACGTCGCTGTGCATCGCGCCCAGGTGATCGAGTGCGGGGAGTACTTGGGAATAGCCGTAGTTCACTTCGGAACGCCCTGGCGCCATGGCGGCCCGATGTCCCTGCTCTGGCGCACACCGGCGCAGGGGGCGAGAATGGGGTCGTGCTCACCCTGATCGAACCCCACGGGAAGGACTTTCATGACGCTGTATCAGCCTGAACCGGTCGAAATCTCAACGAGGATGCGGCCGGGGGAGTGGACCGAGGAAAGCCTGGAGATGCTCGTCGCGTCATATCGCGAGCAGCTGTCGCGCATGGGGGCGGCCGCCTCCGAGATCGACGTCGTGATCGACCGCGACGACGGAGGCGGAGTCAGCGTGGTGGCGTCCTGGCTCAAGCCTGACGTGGCGCAGGAACTGACAGAGGTGAAGGACGACGCCGGGCTCGTGGCGATGGATCCCGACGCCGGGTCAGTGCGGCCGGCGCACGACGATTCCGCGCCCCGATAGAACTTCTGGGCCCGCCATGCCCTCCGGTAGGGTGATGTTTCCCGAAGCAACCCTTCGATCAGAGTGGAGCATTCATGGCACCGCAGATTTCCGGAAAAATCGATAAGAAATTGTTCGGGCTCTACCTCTCGGACCACCTCGCGGGAGCCACAGCGGGGCAGGGCCGCATAGAGCGCATGGCGCGCGACTTCACGGACACCCCCTTCCACGCCGAACTTGCGGCACTTGCCACCCAAATCAGGCAGGAGCGGGAGTACCTGCGCGGACTAGTGGGGGATTTTGGCCTGCCACGGCGAACTCCGCGGCGGGTGGCGGCGTGGGTTGCGGAGCGTGCCGGCCGACTCAAGCTCAACGGGCGGGTGGTGAGCCGCTCGCCGATGACGCTGGTGCTGGAGTCCGAGGTCATGCGGTCGGCGGTGATGGGAAAACTAGGGCTGTGGCAGACGCTGCAGGATCTCTCCGGCGATCTGGGACTGGACGGTTCCAGGTTCGACGGACTGGCCACCAAGGCACGCGACCAGATCGCCACCCTGGACCGGGTCCATGAGTACGCCCGCCGGCGGTCGTTCTACACGAACCAGGGCAGCTGAGCAGACCGGGCATCGTCGGCTCGACCGTTCGCGTCCTGCCCTGCGCCTGGTGTGCACTGGCGCGTGCCGGCAGCGGAGACGAGAATGGGCTCGTGCTCCCTCCTCGCCCTGGCGGGGACGGCGACGCGATGAACGCCGCCGCCCGAAAGATTCAGCGCATCTATTTGACGTTGACGCTGGGCAATACCCTTGCGGCCTCGTTCATCTGGGGGATCAACACCCTTTTCCTGCTCGACGCCGGTCTCAGCAACTTCGAGGCGTTTGCCGCGAATGCCTTCTTCACGGCCGGCATGGTGCTGTTCGAGGTGCCCACCGGGGTGGTTGCCGACGGTTGGGGCCGGCGCGTCTCGTTCCTGCTCGGAACCGTGACCCTCGCCGTCTCGACCTACTTCTACTACCTGCTCTGGCAGTTCTCCGCCCCGTTCTGGTGGTGGGCGGTGGTGTCGGTCCTGCTCGGCCTGGGCTTCACCTTCTTCTCCGGAGCGGTGGAGGCCTGGCTCGTCGATGCACTGCGCTTCTCTGGGTTCGAGGGCGGGATGGAAGCGGTGCTCGGTCGAGGCCAGATGGTCGCCGGAGTCGCGATGCTCGCCGGCTCTGTTGCCGGCGGCGTGATCGCGCAGGCCACCAATCTGGGCGTGCCGTTCCTGATGCGCGTGGGCGTGTTGCTGGCCATGTTCGCGGTGGCGTTTGGGCTCATGCGCGACGTCGGGTTCACCCCCGAACGCTCGACCCATCCCCTCCAGGCGACCCGTGCTGTACTCGCCGCCTCGATCGAGAACGGCTTGAAGAATCCGCCCGTACGTTACGTGATGCTGGCCGCGCCGTTCACTTTCGGCGTCGGGATCTATGTGTTTTACGCCCTGCAGCCGTACCTGCTCGAGCTCTATGGGGACCCCCACGCGTATTCTGTCGCGGGCCTGGCGGCGGCCATCGTGGCCGCGGCGCAGGTGCTCGGCGGCTGGACGGCTCCGCGCATCCGGCGCCTTGTCCGCCGGCGCACCACCGTGTTGATCCTGAGCAGCGTCGTGGACACGGTGATCCTGGTGGTGCTCGGGTTCACCCACGTATTCTGGTTGGCCCTGGTGCTGTTGGCGCTCTGGGCAGTGGTGTCCTCGGCGGGCATACCGGTGCGGCAGGCGTACCTGAACGACATGATCGCCTCGAAGCAGCGCGCCACAGTGCTCAGCTTCGATTCACTCATGGGCTCAAGCGGTGGCGTGGTGGTCCAGCCGCTGCTCGGACGGGCGGCAGATGTGTACGGCTATGCCGCGTCGCTGGCGATCGGCGGCGTGATCGAGTTGATCGCGGTGCCGTTCCTGCTGGCGAGCCGCCGGCAACGCCACCAGGCCGATCAGTCCAACGCCCCGACCAGCACCAACACCGGATCCCAGCCGGCGTAAGACGCCAGCCGGAATAACACTTCGGCCATGCTCCTTACTTGGCGGGGCCTTCGGGGCCTACAGTGGGCGTGTAGAACCGTCGACAGGAGCGCCCCAGTGATTACCCTGCAGATCGAACACCAGGTCCGGGATTTTGACATGTGGCGGAGGGCTTTCGACAGCGATCCGCTGGACCGCGCCGCGTCGGGCGTGCGGTCATTCCGGATCTCGCGCCCGCTTGACCAGCAGGACTACGTGATGCTGGAGATGGACTTCGATACGCAGGCGGCGGCGGTGGACTTCCTGGGCCGGCTGCAGAACGATACGTGGAAAACGGGTGTGACGGCGCCGGCGCTGGTCGGTGAGCCATCGACCAGAATCATCGAAACGGTCGCCATCGAGAACGTGGCAGCCGCTGACCGCGACCTTCGGTAGAACGTCTGCGCCGACGCGGGGATCAGACGCGGGGATCACAAGAAACTCGCGTCATGCGTTTCGCTGCTGCCCCTGCTGTCCGTGGACGGGGTCCTGCGCGCTCCGCGGAGACACCGTGAGGGTAGCGACGCGTTCCAGCCTCGGATGCAGGTGGTCGCCGTCGTCCACCACCCCGGTCTGCCACCACAATTTCAGCCCTTCCGGTACCACCTCCAGGCAGGCCACGTTGTTTTGGAACCAGGGCCCCCGGATGCCGGACCAGTGGAACGGCGGGTCCGGCACCTTGGCGGAGCGCGCGACCAAGGCGCCCACCGGGGTGGCCAGGCCGTAGGACATGATGGCCGCGAAGGACCTCATCAGGCGGGGCAACGGGTTGCGGATGGGGGAGCAGACGGCCTGCAGGATCCGGCTGCCCGAGGCACGCTCCACCTCCGCAACGTAGGAGTAGTGGACGTCCCCGGAGAGGAAGATGATTGTTTCCGGTGCCGGGCCGCGTTTGCCGTCGGCGACTTCGCTGGCCATGGCCGCCAGTTCCCGGAAGCTGTTTTGGAATGCGCCCCAGTGTTCCAGGTCCAGCGCCTGGCGCAGCTTCTCGCCGGCCCAGGCGGCACGGTTACCCCACGCGCCCTCAGAGACGGCCTCATTCCACGACTCGACGTAGTGCAGGCCCATCGGCAACAGGAAAGGCAGGGACGTCGCCACGAGCAGGTGGCGGAAGCCGCCTTGCATCCGGTCGTCCAGCCACGCCATTTCCACCGCATCGACCAGCGCCCGGTCGTCCGGCGTCAGGTCCCGGGCTGCGCGGGAGTCAACCACGATCAGCCGGGTGTCGCCGAAGTCGCGGCAGTAGCTCCACCGGTAGGATTTGGGGTCCCGATCAGCCCGCTCCGCGAAGCTGTCCAGCTCGGCGCCCACATCGAGCTCATCCCCGCCTGTGTGCCCGATGATCCGCTGCCACACGGCATCCTCAGCCCGTTCCTGCGGTGACAGGTTCCCCAGATGCTGGTAGACCCAGTACGAGGCCAGTCCCGCGACGATCCGCCCACGCCACCACGAGGTCGCCTCCATCTTCTTCTTCCAGCTCAGCGAGGTATTCCAGTCGTCGCGGATGTCGTGGTCATCGAAGATCATGGCGCTGGGCAGGGTCGACAGCAGCCATCGGTTCGCGGGGTCTGACCAGGCCAGAAAGTACAGGTGGGCGTATTCCTCGTAGTCCTTGAGCTCTTCGCCGGGGGGTGCCTTGATGTCTCGCCGGCCGCGGATGAACTCCTGCATCTGTTCGCTGGTCAGGTCCGCGTACACCTGGTCTCCGAGGAAGGCCAGAAGATCCGGCCACGGCAGGTCTCCGCCGGAGGCCATCTTCAGCGCATAGGCGCGCAGTGAGTCGACGCCATGGGTCCGGTTGCCGGATGCATCGTGCGGGACGCTGGTCCTGCAGGAGCCGTATGCCATCCGCAGCGGCTTACCGGTGGCCAGTGTGGCGATCATGGACGGCGGAAACCCGGATGAGGGGTCGGGCCAGGCCTGCGTTCCGTTGATATCGAGGGCGTACGGCGTCACCGTGCCGGACTCCAGCCCGTCCAATTCCACCAGCGCGTAGTGGTGGCCGTGAACTGCGAATGTGCGGGCCTCCCAGCCCCGGCCGCCGGCACGGATGGAAACCCGGGCAGCGGTTTGGGTCTCCACCCAGACACTCGCCGACGTCTCATCCACGTACCGCACCATAGGGCCGAGCACCAGGGAAGGGGTGGTCATGAATCAGTTGTACCTGCTCCGGCCGGCTGCGGCCATGGCGTCAGGAAAGTCCAAGCGTACGCAGGCAGCGTCAATGCCCCTGAGGCGGTTCCTTGGGTGTCCCTCCGAGGGCCGGGGTACTGCCGGAATCGCCCGGTCCCTGGGCCAGCTGGTCATGGAGCCTGCTGATCTGGGCCACGAGGCGGGCACGTTCCTCGCTGCCGATGCCTTCGTCCGATCGCCTCCGCAGATTGGTTGCTGCCGTCACACTTTCAACGAGCCAGGAGGACACCACCGCCGTGACCATGCTCAGGACTGCAAACCCGCCGACCATCAGCGTGGCCGCAGCCCACCGGCCCGGAACGGTTACGGGGTAGTAGTCGCCATAGCCGATCGTTGTGATGGTGACAATTGCCCACCACAACGAGTCGCCCATCGAGGTGATATTCGCGTTCGGTGCGCTCTTTTCGAAATTGAAGACGCTCAGGGCGACCGTGTAGAGCAGGAGGACCGCGGAGACAATGACGTAGGCCAGGACGCGGGTCCTGATGGCGGTGCCCGGGGCCCGTTCCATGACCCGGCGCAAGGTGAACGGACGCAGGAGCCGCAACGGCCGCGCAACGGGGAGCACCACCATGAGCAGGTCCAAGGGGTGGCGGACGAACCACCGGCCCCGTTGGGGCGCCAGGAGCAACTTCACAATGTAGTCGGCGCCGAAGGCGACCCACGTTGACCCCACGACGATTCCGAGAAGGTCGGCGTAGGGCTGCGGCGGTTCTGCAATGACGAGGATGGAGTAGGCCGCCAGAAAAACAAAAGCCGCACCGACGAGGGGCCACTCGGAATACTTTTGCCAGGTTTCTTGCCTCATGGCTGAATGCTAGGACTTTGTCCCTCGGATGTCCTTCGAAATTGCCACACTGACCCTAAGCGAGCCACCCGCTGGCAGCGAGCCACCCGCGGAGCGCTGACAACTGTCGCCGTCAGCGGTACATTGGCCTTCTGAGGTGGCAGACCGAGGCTGGGCACGGCAGACCACATGGCCAGAACCTGCGGAGGCGGACAGCCATGGCGGCAAATCAGGACAAAGACGGCGCTCGCCGGGACCACGCGCATCACGACGTCATACCCAACATACTTGAAATAGTGGAGCAAAGCGTCCTGCAGCGGATTGAGGACTTTAATGATCCGCGCCAGGAATGGCGGCGCCTGTTCTCGGAGTTATACGGCACGTTCCTGCTCGTGGTCGTCGCGGCCGGCGGCGGCATGATGGGCCAGGCGTTCCCCGGCGTCATCAGCCGCACGGCGGCAGTGGTGGCTCCGGGCCTGATGGTCATGGGCATCATCTTGTTCATGGGCAAGATCTCGGGCGCGCATCTGAACCCTGCGGTCAGCATTGCGTTCGCGCTCCGCGGTGACTTCCCGTGGCGCCGGGTGCCGGCCTACATCGTCGTTCAGCTCATTGGCGCGACGCTCGCCTGCCTGCTGCTGCAGGGCGTGATCGGGGTCTCCGCCACCTACGGTTCAAACTATCCGGCGGCTGGTTATTCGGCCGGCGCCGCGTTCCTGATGGAGGCACTGCTGACGATGGTGTTGGTCAGCGTCATCCTGGGAACCGCCTCCGGGGCCCAGAACGTCGGGCTGTTTGGGGCGTTCGGTGTCGGCGCATACATTGCCTTGGCAGGCCTGTGGGGCAGCCCCATCTCCGGCACGTCGATGAATCCGGCACGAACGTTCGGGCCGGATCTCGCCAGCGGAAATTTCAGCGACTACTGGGTGTATGTCGCCGGGCCGCTGGTCGGCGCGGCGGCCGCCGTCGGTATCGCATTCATCCTGCGCGGAGCGGGCGGCGGGAGGTCGGGCTCGGGAGCCGCGCAGGGTGCCCTCTTCACCGAGGCCGCCGAGGAAGAGAAGCCGTAGCGGGCAAGGCTGCCCCGACCTATCCACCCCTTGCGGGAAATCTCCAGAAGCTGGATTATTTGCATTAGTTACGCATAGGTCTCCCGCTCTTCGTTGGGCAAAGTTTGGACTCGGCTACCGGCGCTGCCGGTTCCTCGGTTGGGAGACAAGATGGCAAGCACCGTTCATTCAGGGTCCAAAGAGGTTGGCAGCAAGGGGCTGAAAGGGAGTGCGCTCGGTCTCGTATCAAGTGTCGTTGTGGGTGTGGCCTCGACGGCCCCGGCCTACAGCCTCGCGGCCAGTTTGGGATTCATCGTCGTCGGCGGCACTGTCTTCGCAGGGGTCAAGGCACCCGGAATCGTCCTTCTAGCCTTCGTCCCTATGTACTTCATCGCGGTCGCTTACCAGGAGCTAAACAAGGCTGAGCCTGACTGCGGCACAACGTTCACGTGGGCAACTCGAGCGTTTGGTCCAGTCACCGGCTGGATGGGTGGCTGGGGGATTGTCATCGCCGACATAGTCGTCATGGCCAATTTGGCTCAGATCGCTGGCGCGTATTCGTTCATTTTTGTCGGAGGATTCGGGCTGCCGGAAGTCGCGGAGCTGGCGGGCAACGTCGTTGCGACAACGATTGCAGGTCTGGCATGGATCGCGGTGATGACCTGGATCTGCTATCGGGGCATCGAGCTGACGGCCCACGTGCAGTACGTGCTGCTCTCGTTTGAAATCGCAATCCTGATTTTCTTCGCGGGCTTCGCACTGATCAGGGTGTATTCGGGAACGGCCGAGCCGTACTCCCTCATCCCGCAGTGGGACTGGTTCAATCCGTTCACGCTCGACTTTGGCCAGACTATTGCCCCGGCAATGCTCACTGCGATCTTCATTTACTGGGGCTGGGACACTGCCGTCTCTGTGAATGAGGAGACGAAGAACCCTGAGAAGACGCCAGGGCGCGCGGCCATCATCAGCACGATTCTCCTGCTGGCCACGTATGCGATCGTGACCGTCGCCGCCGTGGCCTTTGCCGGCGTCGGCGACTCGGGAATCGGACTGGCAAACCCGGAAAACTCTGCCGACGTATTTTCGGCTATCGGACCTACACTGTTCGGCGAGGGCCCGGTTGGATCGATCCTCATGACGCTTCTCGGATTCTCCATCCTGACGTCGGCGTCGGCGTCGACGCAGACCACCATCCTTCCGACAGCACGCACTACGCTTTCAATGGCGGTCCACAAGGCGATCCCGGAAAAGTTTGCCCGAATCCACGCGAAATACCTCACGCCGACCTGGTCCACCATCGGTATGGGCCTCGCCTCAGCGTTCTTCTACCTCGTTTTCACGTTCATCAGCCCGGTTCTACTTCTCGCCCTGATTGGGTCGATTGGGCTGATGATCGCGTTCTACTACGGACTGACCGGCCTCGCCTGCGTATGGTTCTATCGCAAGACACTCACGTCGTCGTTCCGGAACTTCATCATGCGCGGACTGTTCCCTTTGGTTGGCAGCCTCATGCTGGCGGCCGTCTTCATCTACGGTCTGTCAAACTTCGCCCAGCCTGATTGGTTGCAGGACGCAGAAGGCAACAACGTGACGATCTTCGGTGTCGGGGCCGAGGCAGTCGTGGGCGTTGGCGGCCTGCTGATCGGGGCCGTGCTCATGGCGATCTGGTGGATCCGGAAGCCGGACTTTTTCCGCGGTCAGACGCTGCCCAGGAGTTTGGACTCATGAGCCGGATCGCCATAGAATATTCGTCCGCTGTCGTGGCTCCCCCACCTGAAGGACACCAATGAGGATCCTATGCATAGGCGCAGGCGGCGTGGGCGGAGCAGCCGCCGGCATCGCCGCGCGCAGGGGCTTTTTCGAAGAATATATTGTCGCAGACTACGATGCGGCGCGCGCGGAATCTGTCGTGGAATCCGTTCCTCCTGAACTACGTCAACGCTTCGGGGCGATGGCCCTGGATGCGTCGAGCAAGGGGGCCGTTGCAGATGCCATACGCCGGCACCGCATAACGCACGTCCTCAATGCTATTGATCCGCGCTTTGTGATGCCTATTTTTGAAGGCGCAGCGGAGGCCGGTGCCACTTACCTCGATATGGCCATGTCGCTGTCCACGCCGCATCCGGAAGTGCCGTATCAACGCCCGGGGGTGAAACTGGGCGATCTCCAATTTGAACGGTCCGGCGAATGGGAAGCCGCCGGCCGCCTCGCCTTGGTCGGCATGGGCGTCGAACCCGGTTTGTCGGATGTTCTTGCCGCCTATGCCCAGGAATTCCTGTTCTCCGAGATCGACGAACTGGCCGTCCGGGACGGGGCCAACCTGGTGGTTGAAGGATATGACTTTGCCCCTTCATTCTCTATTTGGACAACGATTGAGGAATGCCTTAACCCGCCAGTTGTCTATTCATCCGATCATGGCTGGAGGACCACGGAGCCATTTAGCGAGCCCGAAGTCTTTGATTTCCCTGAGGGCATTGGGCCAGTCGAATGCGTCAATGTGGAGCACGAGGAAGTCCTTCTCATGCCGCGTTGGATCGATGCTAAATCCGTGAACTTCAAATACGGCCTGGGAAACGAATTTATCGACGTGCTCCGGGTTCTTCACAAACTCGGTCTCGACTCCACGGAGCCGGTGAACGTCAAAGGATCTTTGGTCAGTCCGAGGGACGTTGTCGCAGCGTGTCTGCCGGACCCCGCCACGCTCGGACCCCAAATCACGGGTAAAACGTGTGCCGGCGTACTGGTAAGAGGCAAGGATAAGGAGGGCAGCCTGAGGAGTACCTATCTTTACCATGTGGTCGACAATGCGTGGACCATGGAGAACTACGCCAGTCAATGCGTTGTGTGGCAAACGGCCATCAATCCGATCATTGCCCTGGAGCTGCTTGCCGCCGGGCTCTGGACAGGGGCCGGCGTCCTGGGGCCCGAAGCTTTCCCGTCCAAGCCATTCTTGGATTTGATGGCAGCCCCGGAGCCGGAAGGCTATGGCTCTCCCTGGCACGTCAGGGAGGAAACGAACTAAGGATCCGCCAGCGGTCCAGCGGCTCCAGTTGGTTGTCGGGGCCGTGGACGTGGTCTGAGAGAAGGAGAGCGCCGTGAGAATTTCGGCCCAGTTTCATCCACTGGATCCGCTGAGCGCGGACGAGTTCCGTGCCGCGGCGGAGCTGCTCGCCAGCGCACAGGGCGTCACGTTTCCGGCGTGGCGGCTGGCAGCCATCGAGCTGATCGAACCGGAAAAGTCCGCTGTCGCCGCCTTCGAAGCCGATGCCGACGCGCCGGCTCCGGAACGGATCGTCGGGGTGAACTGCTTCGAACGGTCCTCCAACAAGACCTACCAGGCGCGGCTATCGCTGACTCACGGGGTCGTCCTCTCCTTCACCCATATCCCTGGCGTTCAGGCGAACATGACCGTCGATGAGTGGGAAGAAGCTGACGCAGCGCTGCGCAGCCACCCGCAGGTGATCGCCGCGCTTGCCAAACGCGGCATCACTGATCTGTCCCTGGTCTTCATGGACGTGTGGACCTATGGCCTGTCAATGATCCCGGAGAAGCACCAGGGGCGCCGGATCGGCTGGTCCGACACGTGGGTCCGTGCCGGTGCGGGCGCCAACCCGTACGCGGGGCCGGTCAACGGGTTCCACTGCGTCATTGACCTGGCGTCCATGGAGCTGCTGGACATCGAGGACACCTTTGCGGTGGACCGTCCCGAGATCATGGGCGAATATGTCCCGGCGCTGATCCCGGACCGGCTCCGCGACGCAAGCACCCGCGAACCGCTCAAGCCGCTGGACATTGTCCAGCCCGAAGGCGTTTCCTTTCAGATGGACGGCAACAGGATCAGCTGGCAGAACTGGTCCCTGCGCGTCGGGTTCAACTACCGCGAAGGGCTGACGCTGCACCGGGTCAGCTATCGCGACGGCGGCCGTGAACGGCCGATCGCGAACCGCCTGTCCTTCGCCGAAATGGCCGTTCCCTACCGGGATCCCAGCGATGACCACTACCGGCGCACCGCGTTCGACGTCGGCGAATGGGGTCTGGGATTCATGACGACGTCGCTGGAACTGGGCTGCGACTGCCTCGGGGAAATCCGGTATTTGGATGCGGTCATGCACAATTCTGCGGGGGAGCCCTACACCATCAGGAACGCCATCTGCATCCACGAAGAGGATGGGGCGGTGTTATGGAAGCACATCGACCACGACGGCGGCATGGAAGTGCGCCGGATACGTCGACTGGTGATTTCTTTCCATGTCACCGTGGCCAACTATGAATACCTGGTGTACTGGCGCTTCTACCAGGACGGGAACATTGAGTGCGAGGTGAGGGCCACCGGCATCATGGTGGTCAGCCATTTCGGCGAGGGCCAGCAGCATCCGAGCGGAACGCTGGTGGACAACCGGACCTACGCACCCTTCCACCAGCATTTCCTTGTGGCCCGGCTCGACCTGGACATCGACGGCACCGCAAACACCGTGTACCGTTCGGAAACCGCGATGGTCCCGATGGGTCCGGACAATCCGTACGGGCTCGCCCTGCATCAGAACAAGACCCCCATCACGACCGAGGGGCACGACGACTACTCCTGGGAGACCCAGCGGGCCTGGACGGTGACGAACGACAACTCGGTCAACGGGCTCGGGACCCCGGTGTCGTACAAGCTGGTGCCCGGCGCAGCTTTCCCGTCGTTCTTTGACCCGGCATCTCCGGTTTTCCAGCGTGCGGAGGTCATCGGGCACACGGTATGGGTGACGCCCAACGATGCCGCGGAACGCTGGCCGGCCGGCGAGTTCGTGAACCAGGGCACAGGCGGGCTGGGAATGCCCGAATGGGTGCGGCAGGGGCGGTCCGTGGAAAATACCGACGTCGTCCTTTGGTACGTTTTCGGCATTCACCACATCCCACGACCGGAGGAGTGGCCGGTCATGCCGGTGGACACAGTCGCGTTCTGGCTCAAGCCGGCCGGCTTCTTCGACCGGAACCCGGCGCTGGACGTCTAGGCGGCCCGGGCCTGGGCGTGCCGCCAGAGGCACGTCACTCCGGTAGACACGTCACTGAAGTAGATTTGTCGGAGTCGAGGCAGCATTTTGGGACCGAAGAACAGGGGATACGTGTGAGCAGGCTGAGCGGAAGATCGGACGGAACCGATGCGGACTTCGCGGCAACGCCCCTCACGGCGCCGGCGTATCCGCAACTGCGGCTCAACAGCGCTGCCCTCGAGAACAACATCCGGGTCATGGCGGCGTGGTGCCGGGAGCGGGGCGTGGACCTCGCGCCGCACGTCAAGACAACGATGTCGGCACCGATCATCGAGCGGCAGTTGGCGGCCGGCGCCGTCGGCGTCACAGTCGCCACCGTGGATCAAGTCGCCTCCGCACTGCGCTGGGGTCATCAGCGCGTCCTCGTCGCCAACGAGATCGTCGACAGGTCCGGGCTAACGCGTATCCGTGCCTGGCTGGAGGAAGATCCCGCCCGGGAAATCCGCTGCTTCGTCGATTCGGCAGCAGGCGTGAAGGTGGCTGCCGAGATCTTCGACGGCGCGGCGGCCGACCTGGAGGTGCTGATCGACGTCGGAACTCCCGGCGGGCGCACCGGCATCCGCAGCCTGTCCGAGGGTCTGCGGCTGGCCGGGCTGGTCCGTGCCACGCCGGGACTGAGGCTGGTGGGTGTTGCCGGGTATGAAGGCGTCGTGCCCAACAGCAGGGCCGAGGATAACGTCACAGCGGTTGACCGGCACTGCCGGCTGGTGCGGGACATCTATCTGGAAGCGGCGGAGTTCTTTGAGACAGCCACTCCCATCTACTCCATGGGTGGTTCCGCGTTCCCGGACCGCGTGGTTGAGTTCCTTCCCGATCGCGGCCAGGTGCCCGGAACACGAATTGTTCTCAGATCGGGCTGCTACGTCACCCACGACCACGGCACCTATGCCGCCGTCAGCCCCGTTCCGGGACTCATTCCGGCGCTGTCGGTTCGCGCGATCGTCCTGTCCACGCCCGAAGCCGGGTTGGCCGTCGTCGGTGCCGGCAAGCGGGACCTTCCCTACGACGCCGGACTGCCCAGCGTCCTCTCGGTCCGGACCGCGGACGGAGCCCTCAAGCCCGGCGCAACCGCAGCGGTGCGCAATCTCTTTGACCATCACGCGGTGCTCACCGGGGTGTCCGGAGTGGATGTCACCGACACGGTGGATTTCGGGATTTCCCATCCTTGTTCCGCGTTTGACCGCTGGCCCGACTACGTCCTCACCGACGCCGACGGGCAGGACACGGACGTGTGGCAGACCGACTTCCGCCGGTCGTCCCTGGCCCGTGGCTACGCCCCGTCCTGACGCTCAATCCTTGAGCTGCCTGGTCAGCACTTCGAATTCCTCCACGCCCAGGATCTGCATGTGCTGCTCCGCACTGGTCTCGGCGCGGATCTTGGCTGCGGCCTCCTGGCTGCCGGCGAGGGCCTGCTCGTCCGCCCACAGCGTGATTGACAGTGACTTGCTGTCCTTCCCCAGCAGGTAATAGATGCCCAGGCATCCGGGCAGCTGGAGCACCCGGTTGACGGTGTCGTCTGTGGGTGCCCCGGAGCTGTCCGGGCCGGGCTGATACGTGCTGACGCGAGCGAACATGACTGTCCTCCTAGATCCAGGTTCGACGGTTGGAGCGCCTGCCGCCCCAACCGTTGAACCGGGAGCTGGATCCTTGCGATGTCGCGCCCTGGTGGCGGGCGGCCTGGTCTCCTCCCACCAGTAAGGACCCGCGGGCACAGAAGCACAAGGCTCCTGTGCCGGTCTATCCGCCCTAGTCCGCCGGCCGCTACTCAGCCGCCGGTCCGCTACTCAGCCGCCGGCGCCGATGGCCCCACGGGCGTTCCTCTTGAGCTCGGCGAGTTCCTTGCGCGCCACAAGGGCCTCGTCCAGGCTGATTGCCACGAACCTGGTGGATGTGCCGGGGGCGGCCCGGGCCACCAGATCCATGTCGGCGCTGATGACCGTGCCCACCATGGCGTAACCGCCGCCGGAGACGGCATCGCGGTGCAGGATGATCGGTTGGGTGCCGCCGGGAATCTGGATGGAGCCGACAGCGTATCCGGCATCAACAATGTTGGACGGGTCGGAACCGGCGCCGAATGGCTGCTCCCGCTCCTTCCACTGCACCCCGGGACCTGAGTACCTCAGCCCCATCCGGTCAGCCACCGGGGTCACCTTCCACTCGCTGTGGAGGAGATTGTCCAGTCCTTCGTCGGTGAGCCGGTGGTCGTAAAGGCCCAGGACGATCCGGACGGCCTGTTCCTTGGCGAATAGGGGACGGAATTCCTCCGGAACTGTATCGGCGTCGGGCAGGGCTCCGGCGTTGAGCGGGGCGCCCACCGGAATCTGGTCACCGGCCTCCAGCTTGCGGCCCTGGAACCCGCCGATCGCGCCCAGGCTGTAGGTGGACCGGCTGCCGAGCACCTCAGGAACATCGATGCCGCCCTGAACGGCGATGTAGTAGCGCGTGCCTCCCCGGATGACCCCGAAGCTGAGTTCGTCGCCGGCTTTCAGCTGGAGCCGGGTCCACTGGGGCCGGGCGTCGCCGTTGACCTTGACCTCAACCGGTGCCCCGGTAACGGCGACGACGGCATCCTGGTCGGTGGTCAGTACCGGGCCCAGGTACGTGCATTCGAGGACGGCTTCCTTGGCGGTGTTGCCCACCAGGGCATTGCCGAGTTCGGCCGAGTATTGGTCCAGGGAACCGCTCTGCGGGATGCCCACGTTGTAGTGGCCGGTGCGTCCCTGGTCCTGGACTGTGGTGGCCAGGCCGGGGTTCTTGATGTCAAACGCCATTGAGGGCCTCCATGAGTTCCTGGTTGTAGCCCGCGGGATTCGCCAGCGCCCTGGGCAGATCAAATGTCACGGGCACCTGCCGGTAGCGGAACGTTCCGGCGGAGATCTCAGACTGGATGGTGTTGTATTCGGCCTCGGTGACGGGCTTGAACTTCACGATGTCGCCCGGCTTGAAGAACACCATGAAGTCCTTGAAATCGGCCAGGGACTGGGCAGGATCGAAGATGGGCGCGGCAGCGACCCCGAACATCTGGTAGCCGCCGGCACCGCGCACGGAGTAAATGCAGCCGAAGCAGCCGCCGTGGCCCACGGTCAGTTTGGGGGTGTCGGTGCGCGGACTCAGATACTTGGGTACTTCGAGTTGCTTTTCCTGCTCCACCAGCTGGAAGAGGAACGGGAGGCCTGCGACGAAGCCAACCATGGAGACAAGCCAAGGTTGCTCATGGTGGCGCTGAATGAATTCGGCGGCGTCCTTGAGGTTGTTGACCTTGGCTGCGTAGTCAATGTCGGTGCCGCCGGGCTCCTGATGGAATCCTTCGCGGAATCGCTCGGCCACTTCCGCCGTGAACGGGTCTTCGTACCAGACCGGGACCTCGACGATCCGGGTTTCCAGCGAATGGTCGTGATGGTGCGCCAGATCCCCTTCAATGGTCCGGACGGTCTCTTCAAGGGTCGACGGCGGCAGGACATCGGGATCGAACCGCACCAGCAGCGAGGCGTTGGCGGGACAGATGTCCACGATGCCGGGCAGCTGCATGGCCGAAAGCTTCGCTGCTATGGACATCACCCTGAAGTTGGCGGCCAGGCTCATGGACTCCGCGACCTCAACGAACAGGAATTCGTCTCCGCCCCAGGTGTAACGGGCCTCCAATACGGCGGGTTCCGGGCTGCTCATTGTGCCTCCATCAGATCGGGGACGGTTTCAAGGAATTTCGAGTGGTGGGTGACGGCCGCAAATTCGGGCCGGCTCAGCAGCTTCTTGTGCACCGGGATGGTGGTTTTGACGCCTTCGATGCGGGTCTCATCCAGGGCCGTCAGCATCGCCTCAATGGCCGCTTCGCGGGTGTCCGCATGCACAATCAGCTTGGCCATCAGGGAGTCGTAGTACGGAGTGACCGTGGAACCGGTCTCCACCCCGGTGTCCACCCTGACGCCTGCGCCGGCGGGCCAGTCCATGGCCGTGATGAGGCCAGGGCTGGGGAAGAAGTGGTGGTCGGGGTCCTCGGCATTTATACGGCATTCGATGGAGTGGCCATTGAATGCGATGTCGTCCTGGCGGAGGGACATCGCCCCGGTGAACGCGATCTGCAGCTGTTCGCGGATCAGATCGACGCCCGTTATTTGCTCGGTGATCGGGTGCTCAACCTGGATCCGGGTGTTCATTTCGATGAACGCCGCTTCATGGTTGACCGGGTCATAGAGGAATTCGACCGTTCCGGCGCCGCTGTAGCCGCACTCGCGGGCGAGTTCCACGGAGGAATCCCGGATCCTCTGGCGGACGTGGTCCGGGAGGTCCGGCGCCGGTGCTTCTTCAATGACCTTCTGGGAGCGCCGTTGCATAGAGCAGTCGCGGTCGCCGAGATGGATGAAGTTTGTTCCATCGCCGAGGACCTGTACCTCCACGTGACGGGCATGCTGGACAAAGCGTTCCAGGTAAACGGTGGGATCGCCGAAGACAGCAGCCGCTTCGCCGCGTGTCTGCTCAATGGATTCCAGAAGCTTGCCTTCGCTGTGCACAAAGCGGATGCCCCGGCCGCCGCCGCCGGCGGAAGCCTTGATCACGAGCGGGTAGCCGATGCTGCGGGCGATTTCTACGGCGTCGGCCGCCGGATCGAGGGGGCCGTCCGAGCCACGGAGCACGGGGACGCCAGCCTTCCGGGCCGATTCCCTCGCCAAGGACTTATTGCCCATCATGGCGATGGCGTCCGCACGCGGCCCCACCCAGATCAGGCCCGCATCAGCGACCTTCCGGGCGAAGTCCGCATTCTCGGAGAGGAACCCGTAGCCCGGGTGGACGGCATCGCAGCCGTTGTCCACGGCCGCGGCGACGATGGCGTCCTGGTTCAGGTAGCTGGCGGTGGCAGGCGCCGGACCCACCACGACGACGTGGTCAGCGGACCGGGCAGCCAAGGATTCGACGTCGGCTTCGCTGGCCACCACGAATGTTTCGATGCCCATTTCACGGGCGGTCCGGGCGATGCGAACGGCAATCTCGCCGCGGTTGGCGATGAGCAGTTTCTTCATGGCTATCCTTCCCGGACGACGACGATTGCGTCGCCTGGGTTGACCATGTCGCCCTCGTTGACCTCAAACGACTCCAGGGTGCCGGCCACATCGGACTGGATTTCGGTGAACTGCTTCATGATTTCGATAATGCCGAGGGTCTGTCCGACCTCGATGGCGTCGCCTTCATTGGCGAAAGGCGGCTTGCCGGGGCCGGGCTTGCGATAAAAGACGCCGGGGAGCGGGGAAACGATGGTTGCCACGGGATGCTCTCTTTCAGATGGTTTGGATAGATCGGTTCAGCCCAGGACCGCACGCACTGCGGTGGCCACTGCGACAGAATTGGGTGCGTCGGAGTGGACGCAGATGCTTTGGAACCGGATGTCCAGCTCGGTGCCGTCAACGGCGAGGACGGGCTTGCCGGCCAGCGCCCTGCTGACACGCTCGGCGGCGGCGTCGGGATCGGTGGGCGCCGGGCGGCGCTGGATCAGCAGCTCACCGGCCGGGCCGTAGTTGAGGTCAACATAGAGTTCGGGCACGAAATCCACCCCCATGGACCGGCACACGCTTTCGTGGGCGGTCCCCGCGAGCCCGAAAAACGGAACGCCGAACTGCAAGGCTGTGCCGGCGGCAGCCTGCATCAGTTCCTCGTCGCCGGCCAGCATGCCGTAGAGGGAACCGTGGGGTTTGATGTGGTTCAGTTCCAGCCCGTACTTTGCGAGGAACGCCGTCAGGGCTCCGGTCTGATACAAGATGATCGATTCGACCTCGGCCGGGGTGAGAACCATTCGGCGGCGTCCGAACCCCACAATGTCCGGCAGGCCGGGGTGCGCTCCGACCGCCACGCCGTGCTCAGCAGCCAACGCCACGGTCCGTTCCATGACGTCGGGATCGCCGGCGTGATACCCACAGGCCACGTTGGCGACGTCGATGATGCGCATGAGTTCTTCGTCGTTGCCGAACTCGTGGAGGCCAAGGCCTTCGCCCATATCGGAGTTCAAGAGCACACGCCTTTGACCGAAAGGAGAGGCGGGGGGAGCGCTGAAGGGAGAGGCGTGGGCTGAGGTGCCTGAAGAAGTGTCGGGAGTCACATTGGGTTGCATGGGTGCAACGCTACTCAGCAATTCACGTGCCCGATATTGTGCAGGTCGCTGAATCTGCGGGCATCAATTATGGTTATTGCACTGTCCGGTGGGGGACGCCCGCCGTAGTGGGAGGGCCCCGTGCGAATTTCTGATTTAGCAGACAACGCCGATCTCAACATCCGGCTTCGGGTTGCGGGCGGCGAGGGCCGACTGGCCCGGCCCATCACCTGGTGCGCTCCCACCGAACACATGGACCCCACGCCCTTCCTCAGCGTGAACGCCCTGGTGCTGACCAACGGCATGGGCTTGAACGTCAAGGACTTCAGGACCTGGGACGCCTACGTGGAACGGCTGGTTTCCGTCCCCGTCTCAGGGCTGGCGTTCGGCTTGGGCGCGGCGCACAGCGAGCTGCCGGCCGGCCTGCTCCGTGCCTGCGAGGTGCACGGCCTGCCGCTGCTGGAGCTCGCGCCGCAGGTGCCCTTTGTGTTGGTCATGCGGCACGTGGAGCGGGTCATCGCTGCCGAGCGCTATGAGGAGTTGCGGAAGGGCTGGGAACTGGCGGACCAATGCACCCGGTTGGCGGCCGACGGGCATTCCCTGGCGGAGGTCCTGGAGAGGGTGGCGGATGCCATCGATGCGAGGGTGGCCGTGATCGACCAGAACGCCTTCGAGCTTGTTTCCGCGGGAGCGGCTCACGGCGGGACCGCGCGGACCGCGTTGCGCCTTCCCAGCGGCGAGTCCGAGCAGTTCAGGCTTGCCATTGAGGGGATCGGGAGCAACATTGTGCTGCAGCCCATTCTGGGCCCCGTGGCCGCCGTCATCGCTATGCAGCTTAGCTATACCCTCGGGTCCCATTCGCCCTTGCATTCCCGGGAAGCCGCACGCTTCATGGAGGCCCTTTATGAGGACCGCGGCGAGCCGTCCACGCCGCTGCGCCGCTACGCCCTCGAGTCCGGCTTCGATCCTGACAGCGACTGGGGTGCGGTGCTGATCGGCAGCTCAGAAGAGGTGGCCCCCGCAAAGCTGCGCGCCATCGCATGGCGCGCCCGGGTGGGTCTACAGGCCGGGTTCGGCACTGTGCGGTTCATGGAAGAGGCCGGACTCACGACTCTCTTGTTGCAGCACCGGCACTCGGCGGCCGACTTACTGGATGCTGCGCGCGGATTCTTTACGGACGCCCCGGAACTGTCCGTCATCGTCTCGGAATCCGCGGGCCTCAGCGAACTGCCGCTGGCGCTTCAGCTTGCCCGCCGTCATGTGGGACGGCCCGGGGTGCACCAGGCGCCGCTGGCAGATCTCGCCGGCATTGTGCAGGGACTGCCCAGTCCGGGTCTGGTTGCGATGTGCCAACGACTGCTGGCGCCCCTGGCCTCCGACGGCGGCAGCTCGCTGCGGGAGACCTTCGGCGCGTACCTGCGCCACAGCGGGAACTCCGCGAAGATCTGCGATGAACTCTTCATCCACCGGAATACGCTCAGCTACCGGCTGCGGAAAATCGAGGAGCTGCTGAAACTGGACCTGTCCGATGGCGAAGTCCGCGCCACGTGCATGCTCGCCCTCGGCATCGTTGCGGCCGCCCGCTAAAGGGACTGGGCAGTTTGCACTAAAAGTCGCCCCAATCTTGGGCGAACCTCCGATAGGACGCTGTGACCCGGGTCACTACTCTCAAGTCATGGGCTCCTCAACTCATGGGCGTGGAGCCTGCACGGTTGGGCTACGGATTGACGGACGGCGCGTGCCCGCATGGCCTCCCGATTCCACTCACTGATTCGACTGACTGGAGGATTCTCTTGCAGTGTCACACCGCGATGCCGAAGCCGCTGCTTTCCCGCACGCACAGGACCGGCTCCAGCCTGACCGATTCGACCTCCCGGCCGTCCAGGACGCCCTTGAGGAGCTGCACCGCCGTCCGCCCGATATCAAGCATGGGCGAGCGGACCGAAGAGAGTGGGATGGGCAGTTCCGCGGCCAGCGAGGTGTCATTGAAGCCAACCACCGCCACGTCGCGGCCGACGCCGAGGCCATGGGACCGCAGGGCTCCCATGGCGCCGATGGCCGCGAAGTCGTTGACGGCGAACAGTGCAGTCGGGTGGGAGTTGCCGTGAGCCAGGATGGTCTCGGCCGCTTCCCGTCCTCCGCCGGTATCGAATCGGGACCACACAACGGCGTCAGGGGGAATCTTCCCGCCCAGCGCGCGCCAGCGGTCCACGAAACCGGCCGTCCGGTCGACGGCCGTGCTGGCATAGGGCTCGCCGGCGATCACGGCGACGTCCCGGTGCCCCATGCCCCACAGGTGGTCGGCCACAAGCTCGCCGCCAAGGACGTCGTCGCAGGTGGCCGACGGGAAGCCCGGGACGCGCCGGTTCATGAGCACGAACGGCACCTTCCGGGAGGCAAGCTCCCGCAACAGGCCGCTGTCCAGGTGTGCGTCGCCGATGATCAGCCCGTCCACGCGTCGGGCCAGCATGGAGTCCGTCTTGCGGCGCTGTTCCTCGGGCTCATCGCGCGAGTTCATAACAAACGTGGAATAGCCGAGCTCCGCCGCGGCTTCGTCGATGCCCTCGTACATAATCGCCAGAACGAGGTCCGAAAGCCGGGGAACTATCACGCCCATGAGATGCGTGCGCCGCGTCCGCAGGCCGGCGGCCTGCGGGTCGGGGGAGTAGCCGCGCTTCCGCGCGAGCTCGCGCACGCGTTCGGCGGTAGCTACAGAGGCTGCCCCGCGCGCCACTTCGGAGCCCGAGTGCAGGATCCTGGATACGGTCGAGGGGTGGATTCCGAGCTCGCTCGCGAGATCCTTCAGCGTGATGGTGCGGCCATCGGCCGTGCTCTCTTCCATTCAGTCCCCTGCCTCAGCTCAAAAGGTCGTCATCACCAAGAGTGCCTGATAATGCCCGGATCTCTGGTCCAGGCACTCTTGACGTGTCCCACCTCACATTCTATAGTCAATCAAACGGCGTACCCAATCGATTGGGTAGACGGAATCCCGGGAGCCGGCGGCGAAGTATTTACCCCCCTGAAACTTCCGGGAGCATCTGCAGGAAACATGGCAGGAATAACTTTTAACCACCAACCCAATCGATTGGGTAAGTGTGCGGAAACAGTTACAGAACAAACGGAGTGGACATGACCGTCACAGATTTAGTTGGCCCCCACGTGGTCCTGCTGGCCACGGGAGGAACGATTTCTTCACGTGCGTCCGAGGCCGGCGGAGCCGCGGTGGCGTCCGACACGGGGGAGCAGGTGTTTGCCAGTATGGGCGTGCCAGCGGCCCATCCGGTCCGCGTGTTCGACGTTTTCCGGAAGGGCTCGTACCTGCTGACAGTCGAGGACATGATCGCCATCTGCGCCACGATTCGGGAGGCCTTGGCCGACCCGCAGGTTCTGGGCGTCGTGGTCACCCACGGGACGGACACGATGGAGGAAACGGCCTATCTCGTTGACCTCACCCACGATGATCCCCGCCCGGTCGTATTCACCGGAGCGCAGCAGGCTGCCGACGCCGACTCCCCGGACGGACCCGGCAATCTGTCCCGTGCCATCGCCGTCGCCGGTTCTCCGCGGGCGCGCGGAACCGGTGTGTTGTTGGCCTTTGCCGGGACCATCTTCCCTGCGGCCGGAGTGCGCAAGCGCCACACAACCAGCCTCGATGCCTTCGCCAACCCGGACTTCGGAACCGTCGGATCGGTGTCCGACTCCGGCGAGGTCGAGATCCAGCCGGTACGACCAGGCCTTCCCCCGTTGCCCCTGCCGGGCGCGGACGCCGGTTCGCCGCGCGTGGACCTCATTGCTGCCTACCCCGGAGCCGACGCCACCCTCCTGCGGGCTGCCCTCCAGGCCGGGGCGGCAGGGATCGTGCTCCAGGGGACGGGAACGGGCAACGCTAACCGCGTGCTGTGCCAGGAAGTCGCGCGCGCCACCGCTGCCGGCGTCGTGGTGGTGACGAGCACCCGGGTGGATGCCGGTGCCGTGGTGCCCCGGTACGGCGACGGCGGCGGCGAGGACCTGCGCGCTGCCGGTGCCATCCCCGCCGGGCTGCTCAAGCCATCCCAATCGCTTGTCCTGCTGAGCCTTCTGCTCAGGCTCGGCACTCCCGCCGCCGGGATCGCGGAGGCCTTCGCCCTGAGGGGCACGCTTCCTGACTAGTTGCCGCCCAACATCCGAGCCTCACCAACAATCCACAGCCCAAAGACAAACCTCAACAAGAAGCCAAACCTCAACAAAAGCGCAGTGAAAGGTTGATCTCATGACTAAGGACATCCAAGTCGCGTTCGGCGTGGACGTGGACGCAGTTGCCGGAATGCTCGGCTCCTACGGGGGCGAGGACTCGCCCTGCGATATCTCCCGCGGCTTGTTCAGCGGCGAGGTCGGCGGCCCTCGGCTCATCCGGCTTTTCGAGAAGTACAGCCTGCCCGCCACCTGGTTCGTGCCGGGCCACTCGATCGAGACCTTCCCGGACCTGACGCGGATGATCGTCGACGCCGGGCACGAAATCGGCGTGCACGGGTACTCGCATGAAAACCCCATCGCCATGACCCGCGAGCAGGAGACGGCCATCCTGGACCGGTCGATCGAACTCATCGAGAAAGTCTCCGGCCGTCGGCCCACGGGCTACGTTGCTCCCTGGTGGGAATTTTCCCCGGTCACCAACGAGATCCTGCTCGAACGCGGGATCAAATACGACCACTCCCTGATGCACAAGGACTTCGAGCCCTACTACGTCCGGGTCGGCGACAGCTGGAAGAAGATCGACTACACCAAGGCCGCGGAAACCTGGATGGAGCCGCTGGTCAGGGGCACCGAAACCGACCTCGTCGAGATCCCGGCCAACTGGTACCTGGACGACCTGCCTCCCATGATGTTCATCAAGGCGGCCCCGAACTCCCACGGATTCGTCAGTCCCCGGGACGTCGAACAAATGTGGCGCGACCAGTTCGACTGGGTGTACCGGGAAATGGATCAGGCCGTCTTCACCATGACCATCCATCCGGATGTCTCGGGCCGCCCCCAAGTGCTGCTCATGCTCGAGCGCCTCATCGAACACATCAATTCCCACGAAGGCGTCAGCTGGCTGAAGTTCGACCAGATCGCGGACTCCTTCCTCGCCCGCAGCCCCCGAAAGGAAAACCAGTAATGACCATCCAGCAGCCCGCCGTCGATCTGACGCAACCCGGACCGGACGAAAAACGCCGCTTCCCGGTATTCTCCAAGCACCACACAACCGTCGCCACCGTCCTGGCGCTCTGTGCCTGGACGGTCGCCGTGTTCGACTTCGGACTTTTCGGCACCCTCCTGCCGGCCATGCAGCAGGAGTTCGGCTGGACCGCGACCGAAGCGTACGCAATCAACACCTGGATCGCCGTCGGCACCGCGATCGTCTGCTTCGGAATCGGCCCGGTCATTGACCGGCTCGGCCGCCGCAAGGGCATGATGACCACTATCGGCGGGACCGCCATTGTCTCGGGCCTGACGGCCCTGATTCCGACCGGGATCCCGTTCCTCAGCAACGGTCTGCTGGTGCTGGTCCGTTCCTTCGGCGGGCTCGGGTTCTCGGAGCAGGCCGTCAACGCCACCTACATGAACGAGGTCTACCAGGTCACCGAAGTCGCGGATAAGCGCAAGCGCCCCGGCTTCCACTACTCCTTCATCCAGGGTGGCTGGCCGCTGGGCTTCCTGCTTGCGAGCGCCCTCGCCCTCGTCTTCCTCCCGTCCCTCGGCTGGCGCGCCCTGTACCTGATGGCGACCGTTCCGGCCGCGATCATCGTGTGGGTCATCGCAAAGAAACTGAAGGAGACGCCGCAGTTCGAACTGCACCACAAGCTGACCCAACTCGAGAAGAGCGGCAAGACCGAGGAAGCCCATTCCCTGGCCCACGCCTTCGGCGTCGAGCACTCCTCCGCGGCCCCGCTCAAGCGCATCTGGGAGCCGCACCTGCGCCGGAATACGATCGTCTTGTCGCTGGCCTGGATCTTCAACTTCTTCGGCATCCTCATTTTCAGCATTCTCGGCAGTTCTGTCCTGAAGAACGCCAAGGGTGTGGAACTTTCTGACGCCTTCTGGATGCTGATCGTCATCAACGGGCTGGCGTACTTCGGCTATGTCTTCCATGGGTGGCTCGGTGACAAGATCGGCCGCAAGCGGACCATCATCGGAGGCTGGATTATCTCCGGCATCTCCTTCGCCATCATGCTCAGCCCCCTTGCCACGGACCCCTTCATGATCATCGTCACCTACGGCGCCGGACTGTTCTTCCTGGTCGGACCGTACGCCGCGATCCAGTACTTCATGGCGGAGTGCTACCCTGTCAGCTGCCGTGCCACCGGCACAGCCTTTATCGGCGCAATGAGCCAGCCCGGCACCATTCTCGGTGGTTTCCTGTTCACGCTAGCGGCCGCCAGCGTAGGAACCGGTGCTGCAGCCTTGTGGGTCGGCGCGGCCGGAACCCTTTTCTCCGGCCTGCTGATGATCGCCGCGAAGCCGCCGGTCGAAGCCCTGCTCGAGGACCACCCCCATGACGCCTGAGAACAGGGTGGCCGTGATCACCGGAGCGGCCAGCGGCATTGGACGGGCCCTCGCGGTCCACTACGCCCACCGCGGCGTGCATTCTGTCATCGGAACCTTTCCCGGCGACCCGCACGACCCGGAGGAAACCCTTCGCCTCGTGAAGGACGCGGGCGGCCAGGGGGTCATCCACGAAGTGGACGTCCGCAGTACCCCGTCAGTCGATGCCTTCGCCGACCGCGCCATACAGGAATACGGCCGCCTGGACTACGCCGTGGCCAACGCCGGAATCCTGCGCAACTCGCCCCTGGCGGAGATGACCGACCAGCGCTGGCACGACATGCTCGACGTCGACCTCACCGGCGTGATGCGGACCCTGCGCGCCGGTTCCGCGAAGATGACCGACGGCGGATCGCTGGTTGCCGTATCCTCCATTGCCGGCGGCGTCTACGGCTGGGAGGAACATGCCCACTACGCGGCCGCCAAGGCCGGCGTGCTCGGCCTGATCCGCAGTGTGGCCGCCGAGTTGGGGCCGCGCGGCATCCGCGCCAACGCCGTTATCCCCGGACTGATCGAAACTCCCCAGTCCCTGGATCCGGTGAATTCCCTCGGGCCCGAGGGCCTGCAGCGCGCCGGTCTGGAAATCCCCTGGGGCCGCGTCGGACGGCCCCAGGAAGTTGCCAGCGTGATCGGCTTCCTGACCTCCGATGACGCTGTCTACGTCACGGGCCAGTCCCTGATTGTTGACGGCGGCCTCACCATCAAGATGCGTGCCTGAAAAGCCTCGGAAGGACAAACATGAACAACCCTGACGCCTCCCGAAACACGGAGGGCCGCGCCGTTGTGGTCACGGGCGGAGCCAGCGGCATCGGCAAGGCCATCGCCGAGGCCTTCACCGCCAACGGCGACAGAGTCGCCATCCTGGACCGGTCGGGCGCGGCGGGAAGCATCGCCGTCGACGTCTCGGACGAGGCGAGCGTGAAGGCGGCCTTTGCCGCAGCACGGTCCCGGCTCGGCAGCATCGACATTCTTGTGAACAGTGCCGGCCTGCTGACGGAATCGCCGCTGGAAGACATGACACTTGCCATGTGGAACGAGACGATTGCCGTTGACCTGACCGGTGTCTTCCTCTGCTGCCGGGAGGTGGTGGGGGAGATGCGGCAGCAGAAGTGGGGCCGGATCATCAACATCGCCTCCCAGCTGGCCATCAAGGGCGGCACCGGGCTCAGCCACTACAGTGCCGCCAAAGCTGGAGTCGTGGGGCTGACCAAGGCGCTGGCCCTGGAAACGGCCGCCGACAACGTGCTGGTCAACAACATTGCCCCGGGACCCATCGAAACGCCCCTGGTTGACGGCATCTCGGAGGAGTGGAAAGCGGCGAAGCGTGCCGGGCTGCCGCTGCTGCGCTTCGGGCTGGCGGCCGAGGTGGCGCCGACGGCGCTGCTCCTGGCCAGCGATCCCGGCGGCAACCTGTATGTGGGGCAGACACTCGGGCCCAATTCCGGCGACGTCATGCCCTAGGAGGGACGCTCACATGTGCGGTGCGTGCGGACGAAGTGTGGTGAGCGATCCCGTCCTGGGCCCGGCCAGAACGCTGCGGCAGCACCTGATTGTCGCCCAAACGATCAATGGTGCCAGCAAATCCTGGCCGGGAGCCCCGAGAGTGGCCGCGACCAGCGGCGGCTGGCTGGTCGCGGGGCCGACGGGAGCCACAGTGGCCGTATCAACCGTGCAGGCGCTGTGGTCCGCTGTCCTGCTGGGCAGGCCGGGGCTGCAGCGGCAAGACCTGCGTGCCGCCGGGATCCTGGGAGCGGGTGAACTGGGCACGGGGGCGCTGGGCGCCGGGGAACCGGACCCGGGGGAGTTGGCGCGCCGGGTGATGAACCTCGGCCACGAGATGGCACGGGATTCCGCTACGGAAACGGACACGTGACACGCCACAGGTCAGGCGCTACGGGGATCCCCCTAGCGCCTGACCTTTTCCGCGGCGCCGGCCCGAATTCGTAGCGAAAACCTAGCGAAACGGCCGGGCCGGGCCCAGGTGCCGGGTCGGCCATCAGGATGCAGGCGCAGCCGGTGCCAGGATCAGGAAGTCGGACCGGCCGGGGAGTCGGAGTGCGGGCAGTGAATCTGCTCGCGGCCCTCACGTGCGTTCTCGACGTCCGCGGCGCTTGCCAGGTCACCGCGGGCCCGCAGCCCGGCCACCACACCGTCAACATCGGCGTCGGGCCGGTTCTGGCTGAGTTTCTGCTTCGCCTCGATCCGCGTGATGAGAAGCTCGACGCCGACGATCGCGCGCAGCTGGCCGGCAATGTAGCGCTCCGGGGCATCCTCGACAGTCCAGGGCAGCTCGGAGCCGGCCTCGTTGTGGTTGCTCAGCCGCCTCACATGGCTGGCGAGCCAGGCGGGATCGTCGTGGATGACCAGGGTGCCGTACACGTGGGCCGTGGAGTAGTTCCAGGTGGGAACCACGCGTCCGTGCTCCGCCTTGGACGCGTACCACCGCGGCGAGATGTAGGCGTCCGCGCCCTGGATAATGGCGAGCGATTCGCCGAGGGCGGGTTCAGACCATTGGGGGTTGTTGCGGGCCAGATGCGCGTGCAGGGCGCCGTGCTCACCGGCCGAGGGGTCGAAGACGAAGGGCAGCAGCGTGGCAAGCATGCCCTTCGCGGTGGCGGTGACCAGGTTGGCCGCGGACGGGCGCGTGAGCAGATGACGGACTGCATCGGGGCCGGCGGCGAAATGTGCGGGGATGTACACGGAACTTCCATTCGGATCGCGGATCGGTCTGGGGCTGGGAGGCTTCGGGGGCGGGGCAGGTGATCAGATCAGCCGGATTGTTTCACTGTCACAGTGCCCTCGCGTTGTCCTTCGGGCTGTCCAGCACGAACGGATTGCTTCCCGCCGCCCTCGCCGCACTTGGCCGGGAGCGGACGGCCAGGCCGGCACAGAGGATGACCGCCGTGCCGCCGATGATGGTCGCCCAGGTCAAGTCTTCGCCCAGTATGAGCCCGGCCCAGCAGATGCTCAAGACCGGCTGGACGAGTTGGATCTGGCTGACCTGCGCCATGGGTCCGATGGCCAGGCCGCGGTACCAGGCGAAGAAGCCGAAAAACATGCTCACGACGCCCAAGTATGCGAAGGCCGCCCACTGCACCGGAGTAGCGGAGGGAGGCTGGCTGGCCATAGAGAACGCCGCGATGCCGGCCATGAGCGGCGAGGACAGAACGAGGGCCCAGGAGACGGTCTGCCACGACCCGAGTTCGCGGGCCAGCAGGCCGCCTTCGGCGTAGCCGATTGCCGCCGAGAGGACGGCGCCGAACAGCAGCAGGTCGGCCAATTGCAGTTGCCCGATGCCGCCGGACTGCGCAGAGGCGAAACCAATCGCCGCCACTGCGCCCGCGCCGGTGATCACCCAGAAAGGCCTGGGCGGCCGTTCATGGCCGCGGATGACCGCCATCGTTGCGGTCGCCGCGGGGAGTAGCGCAATAACAACCGCGCCGTGGCTGGCGGGAACCGAGGTGAGGGCGAAGGAGGTCAGCAGCGGGAATCCGACCACCACCCCGCCGGCGACCACCGCAATACGCGCCCACTGGGCGCCCCGGGGCAGGCGCTGCCGGGTCAAAGTGAGGGCGAACGCGGCGAGAACGGTCGCAACAACAGCCCGGCCCGATCCGATGAACAACGGAGACAACCCCGCAACCGCCACCCGGGTGAACGGCAGAGTGAAGGAGAATGCGGCGACGCCGACGAATCCCCACCACAGTCCGGCTGCCGGCCGGGACGATAACGGTTGATCGATTCCCTGAGTAGCGCTACTATTGTCTTTCATGTCTTACGATAGCACTTCGCAGATGGCGGCGCGGCTCCGGGAATGGATTGCGGCCGCCGCGCCGGGCGCGCGGCTGCCTTCCACGCGTTCCCTGGTCGCCGAGTACCAGGCCAGCCCCGTGACCGTGCAAAAGGTCCTGCGGACCCTCTCCGCGCAGGGCCTGATCGAGAGCCGCCCCGGCGTCGGGACGTTCGTGCGGGCCGTTCGAACAGCCCGGCCCGCGGACTACGGCTGGCAGACGACGGCGCTGGGATCGCCCCGGGCGCCGCTCCGCCCCGTCTCCACTGCGATGCGCAGCGCCCCAAATGATGTCATCGCCTTCCATTCAGGCTATCCGGACCGGGAACTGCTGCCCGAGCGGCTGGTCAGGGCGGCCCTGACCCGGGCTGCCCGGGGTGAGGCTGCCCTGTCACGTCCGCCTGCAGCGGGCCTGCCCGACCTGCAATCCTGGTTCGCGCACGAGCTCCGGGCTGCCACTGGGGCCGGCGTCGCCCCGCCAACGCCGCGCGACGTGATCGTACTCCCGGGGAGCCAGGGCGGGCTCAGTTCCGTGTTCCGGGCGCTGGTCGGCAGCGGGCAGCCGCTGCTGGTGGAATCCCCGACCTACTGGGGGGCGCTCCAGGCTGCGGCGCAGTCCGGTGTCCGGGTTGTTCCGGTACCCAGTGGTCCCGAAGGCCCGGACCCCGAGGACCTGGCCCGCGCCTTTGGCGAGACCGGCGCGCGGCTGTTCTACGCACAGCCGAACTATGCCAATCCCACTGGCGCGCAATGGCCGGCCCGTCTGCGCGAGCAGGTGCTCGACGTGGTGCGCGAACACGGTGCATTCCTGGTGGAGGATGACTGGGCACATGATTTCGGCATCACCACCGATTCCGTGCCCGTTGCCAGCCTCGACGATTCCGGCCACGTCGTCTACCTCCGCTCGCTGACCAAGAGCGTGTCCCCGGCCATACGCATTGCCGCGGTGATCGCCCGCGGCCCGGCGCGTGAGCGCATTTTGGCCGACCGGGGAGCCGAATCGATGTATGTCAGCGGTGTTCTCCAGGCGGCCGCCCTCGACGTCGTGACGCAGCCGGGATGGCAGACGCACCTGCGCGGACTGCGGCTGCAGCTCCAGTCCCGCCGTGATCTCATGCTCAGCAGCCTGCGGGAACTTGCCCCGCTGGCCCACGTGGAGCACGTGCCCACGGGCGGACTCAATCTCTGGGCCCGCCTTCCCGACGGGACCGACGTCGACCAGTTCGTCGGGGACTGCGAGGCCGCGGGGGTCATCATCGCGGCCGGTACCGAGTGGTTCCCGGCCGAACCGGCCGGACCGTTCATCCGGCTGAACTTCGCCGGACCCAATCCGGGTGCTTTCAGGGAAGGCGCGCGGATCCTCGGCCAGGTGCTCGAACGCACCGCCGGGCGGTAGTCGGCCGCCGCCGCCCTATGGCGGAGTGAGCAGCGCCTCAGGTGCCGCGAGCGTCACGAGGCCCTGCACGGAGCGGGCGAGCCCGGCGTCGAGCGTCACAAAGGCGTCTGCCTGAAGCCGGGCCAGGGCCACGTATTCGGCGTCGAGGGTGTCATCCCAGCCAAGTTCCTCGGCGAGGCTCCACGCGGTGCGTTGCAGGACGCGGTCGCCGAGGAGCCGGATGCGAAGGCCCCGGATGTAGTCGAGCTGACGATTGGCATCGGCCCGCGTCACGTCGCCGCGCCGGACTGACTGGTACAGGAGCGAGAGCACCTGCGAGCGGAGGAGCGTCGGGGCCACGAGCTGGTGATCGTCTGAAACCGCCGACCTTTCGAGGGCAAGATGAAGGGCAACGTCCGGGCCAATCACGAATCGGGTCATGGTTACTGGATCCTTTCCTAGGGACAGCAGCGGTCATCCGGCCTCGCGGGGCGCGAACATGATAACGGCGACCCCGAACAGGCAGATCACCGAACCCAGGACGTCCCACCGGTCGGGCCGGAAGCCGTCGAAGATCATGCCCCAGGCCAGTGAACCGGCCACGAACACGCCGCCGTACGCGGCGAGAATACGCCCGAAGTGTGCGTCCGGCTGCAAAGTCGCGGCAAAGCCGTAGATGCCCAGCGCCACGACACCCAGCCCGGCCCACCACCAGGCCCGGCCCTCGCGGACGGACTGCCAGACGAGCCAGGCCCCACCTATTTCGGCAACGGCGGCGAGGACGAACAACAGGATGGTTTTCGGGATAGTCACGCCCTCATGATGGCACCGGCTGGTTGCCAATCCGGGCCGGTGCGCGCCGACGCGCCCGCCCGGCCGTCATGCGGGGTCATCGCTTGCATCACCTGCCACCCGGTCCTATAACTTTAAGGTTCAAGTAAATGTGGCCGGAAGGACCGTGTCGCTCGAAGCCGACTGGCATGACGGCTCCGCCCCGCCAACATCAGCACCTGTTGCCCAATACCTGAGGACCCGAGATGACCCTTGCGCCAGAAACCACTGCAACGCCGAAGGCCGCAGCACCTTCGGCCGCCGTGCGCAGCCGCGTCTTCGTGCCACTGCGCTTCCCGGACGGGTTCGAAGCCGTTGCCGAAGTGCTGACCTTCAGCGGGCTCACCGACGGCAAGGAGCACCTGCTGCTGGCCCTCGGCGAGTGGGAGGAGGCGCTGCAGGGCGCGGCGCGAGGCGGTGCCGGACCGCTGGTGCGGCTGCACAGCGAGTGCCTCACCGGCGACGTATTCGGGAGCCAGCGGTGCGATTGTGGCCCGCAGCTGCGGGAGGCCGTGGAGCGGATTGCCGCCGAGGGGGGCTTCCTGCTCTACCTCCGCCAGGAAGGCCGCGGCATCGGCCTGTATTCGAAGCTTGACGCCTACGCACTGCAGGATGGCGGCCTGGACACCTACGCCGCGAATCTGGCCCTGGGCCACGGCGAAGACGAGCGGGACTACACGGCGGCGGCCCAGATGCTGGGGGCAATGGGTACCGGCACGCTGCGGCTGCTCAGCAACAACCCGGACAAGGCAGCCCAGCTGACCGGCCTCGGCCTCGAAGTGTCCGGGCAGGTCGCCACCGGCGTCCATGCCTCGGCGGCCAATCTTCGGTACCTGGCCGCAAAACGCGACCATACCGGCCACACGCTCGTGCTCCCGTCCGACGCCGGACCCGTCGCCGGTGCGCCCGGCGGTGCCCCTGGCGACGTCGGGGCTGCGTCCCGGGCCGGTGCCCGGGCGGCGGCGGCCGTCCCGACCCATGACGACATGCTCGCCCGGGTCCAGGGGCTCGTGCCCGGCCTGCGCGAGCGGGCCGCGGAAACCGAGGAGCTCCGGCGCATTCCGGACGCCACCATGGAGGAGCTGCACGCGGCCGAAATCTTCCACATGCTTTCCCCGAAGGGGGTCGGCGGATTCGGCATGGGCCTGGAAACCTATGTGGAGGTGGTGCGCCGGCTTGCCCGGGGGTGCGCCTCCACGGCGTGGAGTGCCGGCCATCTGATCGAACATGTCTGGATGCTCGCGCGGTGGCCGCGGGAGGCGCAGGACGAGGTCTTTGCGAACGGACCGGCTCCCTTGGCGGCCGCTACCGGGGCGCCGGCTGGAGTGGCCAGGAAAGTGCCGGGAGGCTATTCCATCTCGGGCCGGTGGACCTTTGCCTCCGGGGTCATGCATGCCCAGTGGGCGCTGCTCGCCGCGCAGCACGGCGACGTGCGCCTCCAGTGCCTGGTGCCGCTGGCCGACGTCGAGCTCCTCGACGTGTGGCAGACGGCCGGCCTGAGGGGTACCGGGAGCAACGACATTCGGGCAGGGAACCTGTTCGTCCCGGAGCATCGAACTCTGGACTGGGAACTCCTGGGCGCGGAAACCAATCCGGGGAGCCTGCTCCACGCGGATCCGCTGATCCATACCCCCATGGGCGCGCTGCTGAACATGGTGGCCCCGGCCGCTGCCCTGGGGTCTGCCGAATACGCGCTCGACCTGTTCCGCGAGCTGGTTCTGGTCCGGAAGGTCAAGCACACCGTGGAGAGCCGCCAGGCGGACTCCCCGCTCGCGCAAGTCCGGTATGCGCACGCCTTCGGGCTGGTGGCCACCGCGCGGCTGCACTGGCAGGAGGCGGTCCGGGTGGTCTCTGCCGCCCATGCGCGCGGGCCTTCGACCATGACGGAGCCGGACCGCGGGCAGTATCGGCTGTCCCTCGCCCTGAGCGGCGAGGCGTCGGCCGAGGCGGTTCGGGTGATCATGCTGGGATCCGGCGGGAGCGTGCACCGGCTGTCGCATCCGCTCCAGCGGATCCAGCGCGACGTCAATGTCCTGATGAACCATGCGGCGCTGACGCGGGATCCGGTTCTCGAGCAGGCGGGCCGGGGCCTTCTGGGTCTGGGGTTCAGTGTGCCCTCGTTCTGACCGAAAGCTTGAAGCTTCAATCAAAATGGATTAGGATGATCCCATGACTCAGACCACTGACCGCCCCCCGGTTCTCTTCCTCAGCCATGGCGCACCGCCGCTGGCCGACGACTCCACGTGGACCCGCGAACTCCACGACTGGTCCGGCACCTTCGGCAAGCCCCGGGACATCCTCATGGTCTCCGCCCACTGGGAAAACGCCCCCGTGACGCTCAGTGCAACCGGGCGGGATCCGGGCCTGGTCTACGACTTCGGCGGTTTCCCGCAAAAGTACTACGAGGTGGCCTATGACGCCCCGCAGGCGCCCGAGCTGGCTGCCGAAGTCGAGAAGCTCGTCGCCGGCCACGGCCACCACGTGGAGCGCGATGAAAGCCGCGGGCTGGACCATGGCGCCTACGTTCCGCTGAAGGAGATGTACCCCGACGCCGACGTGCCGGTCGTGCAGATGTCCATGCCGACGCTTGATCCTCAGGGGTTGTTCGACCTCGGCATGTCGCTGGGGCCCTTGCGGGAGCGGGGAACGCTGATTGTCGGATCGGGATTCACGACGCACAACCTGCGCTGGTTTAATCCCGCCGGGGGACCGGACTCCGCCCCTCCCGCGGCCTCCAGCGAATTCGACCACTGGGCGGAGGAGGCCATGGCCCGCGGCGATGTCGACTCCATCCTCGACTTCCTGAACAAGGCACCCGCCGCCCGGGAAGCGCACCCCCGCAGCGAGCATTGGGCTCCGCTCTATGTTGCCCTCGGGGCTGCGTACGGCTCGGGAGACATCCAGGCCAGGACAGCAATCGACGGGTTCTGGTTCGGGTTGTCCAAGCGGTCGTGGACCCTGACGTAGCGGTCGCACAACGTAACAAGGGGAATGAACCGGACCGGGGTCCGGTTATGCCCGCCAGTGCCGGATCGCCGGCCAACCATAACGTGACGTGGCTTGACCACTGATGAGGAGCACAACATGACGATTGCAGTAACGGGTGCGACAGGACAGCTGGGCAGGCTGGTCCTCGATGAACTGCTCACCAGCCAGGAACCGGATTCGCTGGTGGCCATCGTGCGCGACGCCGCGAAAGCCCGGGAGCTGGTTGCACGTGGCGTCCAGGTGCGCGTCGCGGACTATTCCGATCCCGCGGCTCTCGAGGCTGCGCTCACGGGCGTTGACAGGCTCCTGCTGGTTTCCGGAAGCGAGGTGGGCTCCCGGGTGGCGCAGCACGGCAACGTCATCGACGCGGCCAGGGCCGCCGGCGTCGGGTTCATCGCCTACACATCCGTCCTGGCCGCGGACACCACCGAACTGATCCTGGCGCCCGAGCACAAGGCAACAGAGGAGCTCATCCGCGCGTCGGGACTCGACAACACCATCCTGCGCAACGGCTGGTACACCGAGAACTACGCCCAGACCGTGGCGACGGCCAAGCAGACGGGCGCCGTCGTGGCCGCTGCCGGTGACGGCCGGGTGGCCAGCGCGACGCGGGCTGACTACGCCGCGGCGGCCGCGGCGGTGCTCAGCTCCACCGGGCACGAGGGCCGCACGTACGAACTCTCCGGCGACTACGCCTGGGACTTCAAGGAACTGGCGACGGCGATCACCCGGATCACGGGCCGGGAAGTTGTCTACCAGCCCGTCTCCGCCCCGGAACTGGTTGAGGTCCTGACCGCGGCCGGCCTCGACGCGGGCACCGCGGGATTCCTCGCCGCCCTGGACGCGGACACCGAGGCGGGCCTGCTGGCCACCGTCACTGGCGAGCTGTCCCGGCTGATCGGTCGGCCGACGACGCCGCTGTTGCAGGCTCTGACGTCGGCGGCCGCGAGCTAATCCGCACTCCCCAGGGAGGCCGCGAGACCGGGAGGCCGGGAGTGGGCATAATGAAGGCGTGGATTCCCGCTGCGCCCGCAGGGCATAGACATCCTGCGGGTGCGCGCCTCGACTGACAGGACCCATGGAAACTCCCGGTGATTTTCAGCAGGCCGGGGCCGGTGAATGGTCGGACGGCCCGCTGGTTGTCGGTGTGCCGTGGGAATTCGACGGGCGCCTGGTACGGGCCGCCGCCGGGCTCGCCGCGATCATGGGAGTGCACCTGATTTGCGCGTTCGTGGACCCGGCGAGCTACCTCACGGAGTGGGAGCCGGCCGGAGTCCTGGATGGCACCTCACTGGATCCCGCCCCGAATGTCGAAGCCGAATACCCGGCCTCACAGCTGCTCAGCTGCCTTGAGGGCATTCTCGGTCCTCCCGGCGGGGCATGGTCCTTCCGGGTGCTGAACGGCGAAGTTGCCCACGCCCTGGACCGGCTGGCGCAGAGCGCGGACGCGGCTGCGCTGATTGTCGGCGGGCAGCGGCCTGGGCGGATTGCCCAGATGGGCCGGCTCCTGGAGGGCTCGGTCAGCGTTTCCCTGACCCGTCTGCAGGGCAGGCCCGTACTGGTCGTTCCGCACGCGGGTCAGTGACGCACGCGCCGGCCGTGTGTTCCGTCCACCGATGGCGGGCCAACATCGGGCCAGCAGCGCGCCAACAAACCTGAGGCCGGTGGCGCGGGTTCATCCGTTCCGGGTGACGGCCCCGGGCCGCCGCGGCCATAGCGTTGGAGTACCGCCGGTGTGCGAGCGCCCGGGATGCGAAAGATTTCTGGGGCACGAGGGGCTGACGCTGACGGCGGAACTGCACGAGCCGTCAACGCCAGCGAATCGAAGTGAGTGATGGTAGACCCGAACAAGCCAGCAGCCGTCACGTCAGAGGCGCGGGCGCTCTTCGTCGGCAGCGCCGCCTTCCTCGTCCTGGGCGGCATCGCTTTTCTGCTGATCGGGCGGGAACCGGTCCCGTTGTCCGGACGGGGTTCAATCGGTGACATTGCCTCGATCGGCACGGCAGTGGTGGGCGCCGGGGCGGTGGTGGCCGGTTGCCTGCAACGTCGTCCGGCTGTGGCACCCGAGGCCCGCGGGGGAGGCCGGATCCGCACGTCCATCGATATCGCCGCACTCGCGCTGGCGCACGCCTGCATCTTCCTGCTCGGCTGGCTGGCGCTCTTTTCACTGTTTCAGCAGGCGTTCATCGGTGCGGTCGTCTACCCGTTCGCGGCCGCTGTCCTGGTCGGGACCACGGGAGCCATCAGCGCCTATATCGCCTACCTGTCCGCGCTCAGCATGACCGCCTACCGGCTCGCCGCCCTCCTCGCCGGCTTCCTGGTCACCGGCCTGCTCACGAGCATGCTCACCGCACAGAATCCACTGTGGTGGCAGGAGAACCTCAGTGCCCTCGGCATGAGCTCCGACGTCTCCGGAGTGGCGTTCAACTTCACCCTGATCGTCGCCGGCGTCGTCATCTCCACGCTGGCGGGATATGCGACGGCGACCCTCGCGGCGACCGCGAAGTCCCCGTCCGCGCTGCATCGGGTGAGGCTGCTCGAAGGCGGGATCGCCCTGATCGGCGTCTTCCTCGCCTGCGTGGGATTGTTCCCCGTCGATGAGCGCTTCGGGCTCCACACCCTGGTCGCGTCCGGCATGGTGGTGGTCTTCGCGTCCCTCATTGTCCGCATCCGCACGCTGGTTCCGTCCGTCTCGGCCACCTTCGCTGCGCTGGGGTGGCTCTTCCTGGCGGTCATTGTGGCCGCCGCGGTGCTGTGGTTCCCGGTCGGCTACTACAACCTGACCGCAGTGGAGCTGATCGCCGCCTCGCTGATCTTCGCCTGGCTCATCATCCTGATCCGTAACCTCGCAGCCGTCGATGCCGACCAGCTTGAGGCTAGCCTGCTTGTCCCCCCGCTGTCAGCGCCGGCTGAGCCTGCGGACCGGCCAGTTTCCGCAACAGACAGCGCGGCGACCGACCCGTAAGTACCGCGGGGCACCGCGGGTGCCGGGGAGTGCCGTCGGGATGGGCCGCTTCAAGGCTCGCCTAGGAGTGCGTGGGGTCTTCGACCAGCGCGGTGGCGATGCTGTCGGCGTCCTCGAGCGCGGACAGGAAGCGTTCGGCGTCCAGGGCCGCGGCGCAGCCGGTGCCGGCGGCGGTGATGGCCTGGCGGTAGCGGTGGTCCACGGCGTCGCCGCAGGCGAAGACCCCGGTCAGGTTGGTGACCGTCGTGGGGGAGCCGACCAGGATGTAGCCGTCCGCATCGAGGTCTATCTGGCCGGCCAAAAGCTCGGTCCGGGGCACGTGCCCGATCGCGACGAAGATGCCCGTGGCGGCCTGCTGCCGGGTGTCGCCGGTGCGGGTGTCGGTCAGGGTCACTCCGGTGACCTTGCCGTTGCCGTGGATCGCGGTGACGGCGGAGTTCCAGGCAAACCTGATTTTGGGGTTGTCCTTGGCCCGCTGGGCCATGATCCGGGAGGCGCGCAGTTCGCCCTTGCGGACCACCACGGTCACCGATTTGCCGAAGCGGGTCAGGAACGTGGCCTCCTCCATCGCCGAGTCGCCGCCGCCGACCACGATGATGTCCTGGTCGCGGAAGAAGAAGCCGTCGCAAGTGGCGCACCAGGACAGTCCGTGGCCGCTGAACTTCTTCTCCTCCCGCAGGCCCAGTTCCTTGTACGCCGAGCCAGTGGCGAGGATGACGGCGGGCGCTTCATGTCTCTCCCCGGCGCCGGTGACCACACGCTTCAGGTGCCCGGCGAGCCGGACCTCGGTGACGTCGTCGAACACCACCTGCGCGCCAAACTTTTCGGCCTGCTGCTGCAGGCCGTCCATCAGTTCGGGGCCCTGGATGCCACCCGGGAACCCGGGGAAGTTTTCCACCTCGGTGGTGTTCATCAGAGCGCCCCCGGCAGTGACCGCACCGGCGATGACGAGAGGCTTGAGCCCGGCCCGGGCGGCGTAGATCGCCGCGGTGTAGCCCGCGGGACCGGACCCGATGATGATCAGCTTCTCGGTTGTCTTGATTGCGGCGCTCACGGTCGGGCTCCTTCGGTGACGGTTGCCGGGCATGTGCTGATCATCCCGCCGTGTGGGGCGCTTATCAACGCCCCCGGGGTTGATCCGGAGTTTAGACACCCGGGAACGCTGCGCGGGAGCGTGCCCGGGCGGCTAGGCGGAGGCCAGCGTCTGAGTCAGGATGGTGCCGCCAACCCCGACCAGGACGGCGCCTGAACTCCCGACGACGATCCGGCTGGTCCGGGGCCGGGCGAGGACTCCGGTCACTTTCTTGAGCGCGCTGAGCAGCAGCACGTACCAGGCCAACGCGATAAGCAGGAAGATGCCCGCCATCAATGCGTGCTGGGCGAGGGGCGGCAACGGGGCGACAGTGAACTGCGGGAACAGCGACAAGTAGAAGACGGCGACTTTAGGGTTGAGCAAGTTGCTTACCATTCCTTGCACGAAAGGTGAGCTGCCGCCGCGTTGGCGTTCTGCTTCCGGTGACGGGGGTTGGATGGGTTTGGGTTTTCTGGCGAACGCCTCAGCGAAGGCGCGCAGGCCCAGGTAGAGCAGGTAGGCGGCCCCGGCAATTCTGATCCCGGTCCCGACAACTTCCGAGGCCCCCAGCAGCGCCGTGACACCGAGCACCGCCAGTACGGCAAGGATCGTGTTGCCAACCATGATGCCGGCGGCGGCTGTGGTTGCCGCCCGTGTGCCGCGGGGGGCATTCCTGAGGACAAGCGCAAAGTCGGGTCCGGGCACCACCACTACGACCAGGCAGGTCAGCACGAAGGCTGCCAGTTGTTCCAGCATCTGGGATTTCCTCCGGGCGTCAGTCTGTAGCGGTGGGTGGTGAATTTCGCCCGGGAACGAAACCCGGGCAGCCTTCTACGTTAGGCCATCGCGGGCACCACCGGAGCGCAGCCCCGCCTCGTTGCCGGCGGAAGGTGGCAGCAACCTCACCCGCTGGGCATGATTCGGTCAGGACGCCGGACCGCTAGCTTTGCATCAGCATCGCATTGCGGTGGGCGCTGGTGGGATGTGCCTGCAGGACCATGCTCATGCGTGAACTGCCCGGTCTGCTCCAGAGGAGGCGACATGTCCGGTTGTGTGGTGGACCCGAGCGAGCCATCGAGTGTGGGAGGCGGACCGCGATGAACTCTCCGAAGGACGCCGGGACCCCGCCGGTGCAGTTCAACCAAAGGCTGGCGCTGCTGCTGGCGATGGCGATGTTCGTGCTGGTTGTCGACACGTCGATCATGAACGTCTCGATCTCCGCGGTGGTGGACGACATAGGTGCGACCGTCAGCGGACTCCAGTCGACAATCGCCCTCGAGGCGCTGGTATCCGCGGCCTTTATCCTGATCGGCGGCAAGATCGGCGACCTCATCGGACGCAAGCGCGCCTACGTCATTGGGCTTGCCTGCTACGCCGTCGGCGCCGTGGCGATGACCCTGGCCCAGACCCTCCTCCCGGTGATCATCTGCTGGGCCCTGATCGGCGGCCTTGGCGCCTCGCTGCTCCTTCCCGCCATGCAGTCCCTCATCCACGGAAATTTCGAGGGAGATGCCCAGCACCGGGTCTACGCCCTGGTCGGTGCGTCGGCCGCGATCGCCGCCGCCGTCGGGCCTCTACTCGGCGGCTTCCTGACCACGTTCCTGTCCTGGCGCGTCGCCTTCCTGCTCGAGGCCCTCATCATCGCGGTCGTCCTGTCCGGAATCAAGCTCGTCAAAGACGTGCCGTACACCGGGCCCCGGGAACTGGATATCTTCGGATCACTTCTGTCCATCGTCGGAATGGGCGGCGTCGTGCTCGGAATCCTGGTCTGGCAGGAAGGCGGCGAGGCAGTGGGCGCACTCCTGGCCGTGGGTGCCGTCGGACTGGGCGGCCTGGTCTACTGGCTCCTTCAGCGCAAACGCCGCAACAAGCCGACGCTGCTGGATCCGGACCTGTTCCAGGCAAAAGCCTTCCGCTTTGGTGCCACGGGACAAATGCTCCAGCAGATCGCTCTGGGCGGCACCATGATCGTGCTGCCCATCTACCTTCAGATGGTGCTCGGATACAACGCGATGCAGTCAGGTCTGTCCATCGCCCCGCTCTCGCTGACCATGTTCGCTGTCGCCATGATCGTCGGGAAGAGGTCCGGGAGGCGGCGCCCGGCCAGCCTCATACGTTGGGGCTTTCTGTTTCTGATCGCGGGTTTGGTGGTGCTGGTCCCGATCGTGCCGCGAGCTGACTCCGGCTGGTGGCTGCTGATCCCGCTGATCATTTCAGGCTTTGGCCTGGGGCTGCTGGTATCCCAGCTCAACAACTACACCTTGTCCCCGATTTCGGACGAGCGGGTCAGCGAGGCCGCCAGCGTGAACTCGGCCGCGGGATCGTTCGGCTTGTCCTTCGGACTCGCGTTCGCCGGCGGCATCATGCTGGCATCGCTCTCGACCATCTTCATCGGCTTGTCGGATGCCAGCACGGTCCTCCCGCCCGACGACAAGCAGCAGGTCGCGACGGTACTGGAAGACGACGCCCAGGTGATGAGCGACGCGCAACTCCAGGAACAGATCGCCGGCCAGCCGGAGGACATCCAGAACGAAATCATCCGCATCAACACGGAGGCACGGCCCCTGGCCCTCCAGATTGCACTGTTCGTCCCGATCCTTGCCGGCCTCGCCGGGCTCGGCACCTCGTTCCGCATGATTCGGATCCCTGACCCCAAGCCCGCCGGCACCGGCGAGGGGAGCGTCCTGGGCTGAAGTTCACAGCGGCGAGCGTCCAGGCTGCACCCCCTGACAGCGGAGTTCCCCGGGATCCGGCGGGGTGCGTGGTTTCGGGGCAGCCCGATCAGAGCTGGAGAAGGCTGTAGCCGACGAGGAAGATCCCGATCGTCAGCGTCGCGATCGCCGCAATCCTGCGGCCATTGCGCTGCAGCCAGTTGTATAGGGCGGTCAACGGCACTTGGGCCCGTTCGGGGGAGCGCAGCCACACAGCGACCGGAATGATGACGGCTGACTGGACCACGGCGGCGTAGGCGAGGACAAGCAGGCTGCTTGGCAGCGGCGGCAGTTCCTGGACACCGATCACGGCACCGGCGGTGACGGCCAGCAGGAGCGCCTTCGGACGAAGGTTAAAGCCCAGGCCCAGTACGACGAATTCCCAGGGCCGGGCGGAGCGGAACCGCGACTTCATCTTGCCAAGCATGGCGTTGTCCCGGCCACCCTTGCTCACGAGGAGGTACACGGCGTACGCAACCAGAAGCGCACCGATCACAATGGCAATCTGTGCCACCCATTCGTCCTTACGCAGGCGCGGCGGCTTGACGGGCAGGAATTGCAGCCCGACCGCTGCCAGGCCCACGACCACGATCGAACCCGCGAGGCTGCCGATCAGGAAGGGAAGGGCGCCGCGGCGCGGAGTTGGCGAGAGCAGAATCATGATCGTCACGCTGACAGGCACTGTGCTGAGAGCCCCGGCCAGGGCGAAGAGAGCCAGGCTGCTGAGAGTGCTCAGCATGCCCCCCTCACCGTCCCCCGGCAGCACCCCGACGGCATGTCATGCCTTCGGCCCGCTTCCGGTGTCCGGACGGCCCGTCTTCAGTCGTCCGCGGCGGGCCCGGATCGCCTTGTCTTCTTCCTTGATGAGCAGTTCGAGGTCCTTCTTGTCGCCCGTCAACGGCCGCCACCATGCAAGTGTCGGGTCGGAATCGAGCAGGATGGTCCGGAACAAGAGCGTCAGGGGGACGGCGAGGACGGCGCCGACAGGACCCAGGACCACTGCCCAGAAGAGGACGGAGAAGAAGGTCAACGTCTCACTCAGCGACACCGCGTTGCCCACATATTTCGGCTGGATGATCGACTGGATGATGCTGTTGATTCCGCCATAGATGATGATGACTGCCACGACGGTCGGCCAGCCCCCGGTGAGGTAGCCGAAGAACAAGGGCGGGATGATGGCGATGAAATACCCGATGTTGGGGATGAAGCTGCAGATGAAGGACAGCAGCCCCCAGAGCAGGGCGCCGGGGATCTGCAGGATGACCAGAACCAGCCAGTTGAACAACCCCTGCGCGATTCCGAGGACCGTGGTGGCGACCATGTAGCGGCGCACACCGGTTCCGAAGCCGTTGAGCGCTGAAACCAGTGCCGGCCGGTGATAGTTCAGATGAATCAGGAGCGCCGGCACGCGCGAGCCGTCAATCGCCATAAGAATGAGCATCGTCAGGATGATCACGAGGCTGGTCACCAGGCTCGCGACGTTTCCCAGGAGGCCGCCGAGGAACCCGATGATGCGGCCCGGCGTAAACCCGTTCAGGACTGCCTGGGCTTGCTCCGGGCCAAATCCAACAGATTCCAGCAGCGCGGAGACCCTGGCGCCGATCTCGGCCATTTGGGGGGCGTATTGCGGCAGCAGCGCGGAGAACTGGGCGAGCGAGGCAATCAGGACTGCGGCGAAGGCGGTCAGCAACCCGAAGACAGCCGCGATAGTGGTCCCGGTGGCGATGCCCCGGGAAATTCCCCGTGCCTGCATCCAGCGGCGCAGCGGATGGACACAAAGCGTCAGCACGAAGGCAAAAAAGACGGGGGTGACTATTCCCTGGATCGCGCCGAGGCCGAACGCTGAAATCGTCGCGCTGGCCAGGGCGAGCAGGATTATGAGGGTGCGGGGGAGGGCCGAACGTGGATTGGATTCCGATGGTTCCGGCTCCATGAGCCCTCCTTGGTTCAGCCTAGCCATATCTTAGAAGCCTCATGGCCTCATGAATAGCGAGTTGGCCAGGCCTGCTCCTCGCGCCTCAACCCGGAGTCAGACGACGATCTTGCTCTTGATCTGGGCAAACTCCTCCGCACTGATGGTTCCCGCGTCCATGAGTGCTTTGGCTTTGGCGATCTCCTCGGTGGGGCTGGCCGTGGCGACACTGCGGATGTAGGCATCGGTTTCCTGCTGGGACTTGCGGGCCCGCGCCATTGACCGCTCCGCCATGCCCTTGCCGCGGGCAATCATGTATGCCAGCACGGTCAGGAACGGAATGAAGACCAGAAGAACGATCCAGACGGCTTTCCACCAGCCGCTGAGCTCGTCGTCGCGGAAGAGGTCGCCGATCACCATGAACACTGCATACAGGAAGGCGATAATTGCATAGAAGATAAACAGCCACCAGAGAATATCCCAAAAGTTCTCGAAGAAATTCATTTTGGCTTCCCTACTTTCGCTTGGTGCGGCGTCGCCTACGAACGCAGCCTTGGATGGGAATGGGTTTCACCGCGGGCATTCCAGGAGGCCCGGACTAGCACTTGGCGTCATTCGAGAGATCGCTGATGGCGGCCTGCACGTTCGCGGCTTCGTCCTTGAGCGAGTTGGCCGCCTGCGTCAGGGTGGCGTCGTCGGGAACGGAGTTCACAGCGGAGGTGAACTTCTGTTGGGCTGCTTTGACGGCATCCACCCGATCTTTGGCCGCGTCGCTGGCCGCGTTGACCAGATCGTCGTAGCTCTTCCGAACCTGATCCCGGGCCGCCTGGATCTGGCCGATGGTGGCGCCTGGCTTGAGGGAGTCCTTGAAATTCGTCAGGGCTGTTGAAAAGCCAGTGGCGGCAGCGCAAACCGGTGAAACGCTCGCCGTCGGGCTCGCGCTGGGGCTGCTGCTGGGTCCCGAGGTGGCGCAGCCGGCGAGCAGCGCAACCGCCGCCCCGAGCGCAGACATTCGCGCGAGGACTGGTCTTGGATTCGACATTGGACTCACCTCTCCATGGGCTTTCGCCTGGCAGCCCAATCACTGGCAGGTACCACCAGTGTTGGGTGAGGGGCCCGCTTGCGCGTCACCCGCCGCGGGTGATCCTTTCGCGCGGCTCTCCATGCCGGGCGCGCCGCTGACCAGCGGCGACGCGACGACGGAACTATCGAACACGGGTGGGACCCCATTACCTCCCACCCCGCGGCCCGAATCACCCCGGGGTGATGATGTGCCCGCTCCGTCGCCGTGATGGACTGCTGTCCACAACTGAGGGAGGATGCCATGTGTCGTTGGCTAGCGTATTCGGGTTCGCCGGTGCAACTGGAGGAGCTGTTGTACAAACCCACCAACTCGCTCGTGATGCAAAGCAAGCACGCCCGAATGGGCGTTGAAACCACCAACGGGGACGGCTTCGGCGTGGGCTGGTACGGATCCGCGCCGTATCCCGGGTTGTTCCACAGCACGGAGCCGGCCTGGAATGACCGCAACCTCCGCGAGTTGTCGGCCCAGGCGTCGGCCGGCCGGGTCTTCGCGCACATTCGGGCCTCGACCGGATCGGCAGTCCAACAGACCAACTGCCATCCATTCCGCCACGGCAGCTGGCTATGGATGCACAACGGACTCATCCGGGAGTTCCCGACTGTGAAGCGCGACTTGGCCATAGCCGTTGAGCCATCGCTCTTTCCGCTGATCGAGGGAGCCACGGACTCAGAGCTCTTCTTCTTCCTCGCCCTGACCTTCGGGCTGGAGCAGGACCCGAGGGCGGCCGTAGCTGCCGCGGTTGGACTGATTGAAGACGTCGGCCGGCGCCACGGGATCGAGGAGCCAATCCAGATGACAGTCGCCACGACCGACGGCGACACCACCTGGGCGTTCCGCTACTCGAGTGAACGGCAGTCCCGGTCGCTGTTCCACAGCACCGACGTCGCGACCCTTCGCGTCCAGTACCCGGAGAACCCGTTGCTTCATGACCTGGCGGACAACGCGCGCCTGGTCGTCTCCGAACCGCTGGGGGATCTCCGCGGGGCGTGGCGGGAAGTACCCGAGGCTACCTGCGTGGTGGTGCACGGCGCCGGCGAGGACCTGTTCCCGTTCACGCCGACCGCCCCCTAGTGCCGGCGGCGGAGCCCCCCTCAGCGTCTGCGGCGAGTGCCGCTGCCGCGCAGCACCAGCTGGCGCGGCGCTAACTGGTGGTCCGGTCCCGCCGGTCCTTCACACGCTGGTTCCTCCGGCGTCGGGCGCCCGGGGGATGGGAATCGTGGGATACGTGTCATCGGGAGGGCCGCCCGCCGTGACCGACTCACCGCCTGGCACGCCGCCGGACTCGACACTGGACTCACCGCTGGGATCGACGCCCGGCTCGCCTCCGGGTTCGGCGCCGGGTTCGGCGCCCGGCCCGCCGGCTACGGCCGGCCGGCACAGCAGTTCGACCACGAGAATGACCAGCACGGCCAGGACGGCCGTCCAGATGGCGACGGCCGCCGTCGGGTCCTGCCAAAAGATCAGCACCAGCACAGCGATGCCGACGACGGTGGCTTCGATGATCCGCCGGTACCGGGCCAACCAGAGCTGCCATGGCTTGGCCTGGCCACCGCCGATCTTGCCGGTGATGTAGTCGCCCGCCGTCGCCAGGCCGTGCCGGACATACTCCGCTGGACGCGAGTGGCCGCCCAGAAAAGCTGCCAGGGCGATCAGCAGTCCGACGACGAAGACAAGGCGCAGGCTGGTGCGCAGCGGTACCAGGAGTGCCTCGACCAGGCTTTCGGCCGCCGCAGGGGAGACAGCACTCGATGGAATCGAGTTCAGGACGTAACTTCGCCCGATCACAAGGGACAGCGCCAGCACCGCCATCGACACCGCCACGGCCAACCCCACGCCGCTCGTCGTGCTCCGTCTCCGGCCCCGGGGGGCAACGGCAATGGCGCCCACGGCGCTGAGCACCGTCAGCCACGCCAGTATTGGGCCGAGCCGGTCCAGGGTCCGGATGGTTTCCGTGGCACGGACCAGTTCAGGAGACTGGAACAGGGCGATCTGCGCGTCAACTTCCGGGATCCTCGAGGCGATATCCACCCCTTGCTGGACAAGGAGAGTCTTGACCCGGGCGATGATCTCTTTCGTGGAAATCGACACCGTGCCATTCTCATCAATACTGACCGTGCCTCCCGTGCTTCCCGTGGCAAGGTTGACCAGCCCCTGGTGCGCCACCCGGTTCACCTGGATCCAAAGGTCCTGGAACTGCGGTGTCGCCACGAATCTGGCAACGGCGGTATGGATGAGCGTTTTGGTCTGCTCCGCAAGCATCGGGGCCAGCCCGGTAAGCACGGCCGCCACGCGGGGCGCCGTTTTAGCGAGCTCGTTCAGGGCATCGCGCGTGATGGTCTGGAAATCCACGGCGTCGTTGATCTGTTGGGTGACCTTGTCGGCGATTTCGGCCTGGATCGCAGGGTCCGAGGCCAACGGTGCGACGGTGGCGACGTAGCGATCGGTGTCGATGACTTCGCTGCGAAGGTAAAGGGCCGGAACTGTCGCGAAGGCCAACAGGCCAGTGATAACCACCAGCACGATTGCCACAATGCGCCGGGCCAGCCCCGGATGCCGCACGGCCGGCCTCGGCGGGGCCTTGCGGGCAGTGTCCCGTTCCTGCTGGAGACGGGCGACTTCGGCCCGTAACCGCAGAATTTCTTCCTGTTCCGGGCTAGCGGGGCCAGCGGGCTGATCGTTCAGCGACATGAGGGGATCCGCCTTAGCTTGTGTTCCGCGGCTGGGCATTTCACGGCTATTTTCATTGTTCACTCGGCGTGCCGGTCCAGCCCCACCCACACAGGGTGATCTGTCACGCCGGGGAAGGGCCCGCCTCGGCCGTCCCTACGGGCTGGACGCCGCGCGTCGGACGTGCAAAGTGGCGCACCGAATCCCGGCCCTGCCCGCGAAATTTCAGCCGGCCGGCCTGCTGTCATCCGTTTTGGGTGATGACGGCGGCGGGTTCAGGATTCGCCGCCCAGCCGCCGCCCTGCCGCGAAGAATGCCACTTTTGCGATCAACAGGAGTGCACCTAAATCGGCAATCATTTGGACGGACACGACACCCCTCGCCAGCTGGCTTACCGGCGTAATATCCCCGAACCCGACGGTGGCAAACGTGGAAGTGGTGAAGTAAAGGGCATCGGTTCGGCTCAGGGGCTCGCTAAACGCCGCCGCAGATGTGATCGACATTGATGTGTAAAGCAGCGCGAAGAGACACAAAAACATCAACAGGGTTTCGGCGACAGCCGCGGCCGCCCGAACCCTCGGGATATGCGCCACGAGTATCAGCCGCAATTGAATTGCCAGGACTGCGAAAAAGACCAGCACGACACCCGCCAGGCGGATCCAGGCGGCCGCGGGATCGGCGTCATTGAATCCCCCGACGGGAATAAAGAAATACAGGGCGAGGACCACAACCGAAAATGCGATGAGACGTGCAATCGCGAAAATAATGACCCGCCTGCGGTCGGCCTTGTCGAGGTCATGAAGGAAAATCGGGTCTGTCGGGCTGCCGTGCTTCATAGGCATGACTGATGATACAGCCGGGCACCCAATTCGTGCCGTGCCGCAATCGGGTCGCCCTAATCGCCGTATTTTCGCACTAAGGAGCGGCGCACAAGGGGTCTTTGCGCCCTGTTGGTGCCCTTTTGCCCCCACCTAGCATGTGGAATGTGAGAGATAGGCTAGAAGCCGAATGGGTACCGGGCCCACAGTTCAAGATCCGCCCGCCTGTGCGCGGTCTCGGAGCGTTGGAGCGTCCACGTCTGGAAAGCGCCCTGTCCGCGGCCGCGGATTCGCACCGCCTGACCCTCGTCGCGGCCCCGGCCGGCTACGGCAAGTCAACTTTTCTGGGTGATTGGGTCCGCAAGTGCGCTCTGCCGTGCGCATGGCTGTCGCTGGACAGGTTCGACACGCAGCCCGCGCGGCTGTTTCACGGTGTTGTTGGGGCGATCCAGTCCGCGGCGGGCAAACTGCCGTTACCCGGAACCGACGCCCTCCTCGCCCTGGACCCGAGCCTTGCCCACGACCGGGCGGCCTCCTACGACCTTCTCCTCGGGGCACTCGAGCACCTCACTGAACCGATTGTCCTGGTGATCGATGACGTCCATTTGGCCGGGCCGGGGCTGGCGAACGGAATCGTCGGGGTGCTCGCCGCATCCGCACCCCCCTCACTGCGGCTGGTCCTCTCGGGACGCGGCCATACGTCCATTCAGCTCGAAAGATTCCGGTACGGCGAGGGACTGGGTGAACTTCGCGCCGCCGAACTGGCCTTCACGCGGGAGGAAGTTGCCCAGTTCGCCAGTGCGCTGGGACAAGATCAAACGTTCGACGCCGGGTCGCTCTGGAAGATGACTGCCGGCTGGCCTGTGGCAGTCCACGCCAGCCTGGTCTCCTTGGCGCAGGCCCGCAACGTGCCGCTTGCAACGCCAGGCTCCGCGCCTACGCACGTCCCGCTCGCCGACTACGTCGCAGAAGAGATCCTCGACCAGATCGAACCGTCGCTGGCCGAATTCATTCTCAGGGCCACTACCAGCGACTGGCTCGGACGCCGGCTCGCCGTCGAACTCGAAGGCCGTCCCCGCGGCGGCGTGCTGCTTGAGGAATGCCTCCGTAACGGGCTCTTCATCGAGGAGCACGAATACCGTGCGGGCGAATCGATGTTCCGGTGGCATTCCCTCTTCGCGGCGCAGTGCCGGCGCATCCTGCAGCGGCGCGACCCTTTGCTCGCCGAGCGTCTGCACCGCGTGGCGGCGAGGTACTACCAGGACGTCGACGTCGTCGAGGGCGTCGCCCAGGCGCTGCAAGGAAGCGCACCCCGGCAAGCCGTGATTTCCCTCGGCGCCCATTGGCTCGAATTCCTGCTCGGAAACGACGTGCAGACCCTGGAACGGCTGTGCCTGGACCTCCCGGCACCGTGGGGCGAGGATCCGGAGATCCTGATGATCCGATCGGTCTGCCGTGCCCTTTCCGGCGACGGCACCGCCGCGGCCGAGCTCACCGACCGGGCGCTGTCGCGGACCTTCGCGCTGGACGCAATTCGACGCCGGAGACTGGAGAGTTACCGGGCGCTCTACGAGCCGCTGCCCGCCGACGGCCGGCTGGACCCGCACACCGAGACGGACGACGGCCGGTCGACGACGGACATTTCAGGAGATGGCCGCTCCAGCTCCTTCTCGACAGGACTCTTCCTGCTGGCCCAGGCAGAGTTCCGGCTGCACCGCACCGGCGAACTTGGCACGGCGCTGCTCCAGGCAACGGCGGCCACAGGCAACCCGGAACAGCTGGAAGCCGTGGAAATCTGCGCCCAGGCCGAGCTCGCGTTGGCTCACGCCATCGCCGGTGACCTCGTGAGCGCCGACGAACTTGGCACGGCGGCGTTGGACCGGGGAGAGGCGCTGGGTTGGAATTCGCGGCAGCGGATGGCTCCGGCCTGGCTGGCCCGTGGCATCGCGTGCTACTGGAATGATGATCTGAAGGCTGCGCGGACCTGTCTTACCAAAGCGCAGCGATTGGGCAGCGAGCTGTTCCCGACCGGTCCGCTCAGCGCCATCTATCGGGTCCTGGTTGATTGCGCCGCCGGCGACCTGGTCCGCCTGGCCGACTCCGGTGCGGCGCTGGAGTCCTTTCACGGGCGGGGACGGTACGCCGTTTCATGGAATGCCCTGGAGACCATCGCGGTGGCGAAAATTGCCGAAGCCAGGGGCGACCGGGACGGAGCTTTGCGGACCGTCCAACCACTCGGTGCCGGGGGGCACGGCGCATTGGCGGATACGCTGCTGGCGGAGTTGCTGCGCCGCGAAGGTGACACCGCCGCTTCGCAACGCTGTGCCGAGTCACTGGCCGATCGCCGCGGCAGCTCATATATCGACACCTGCCTGAGCCTGACCGAGGCGATCATGGCCCATGGAACCGGAGATGCCGCGGCGGCACACGAGCGGATTGAACATGCTGTCCTTCGTGCCGAGCCTGAAACCGTCCTGCGTCCTTTCGCCGAACGGAGAGAGGAATTGGCGGATCTGCTCGTGGAGCACGCTGTCTGGGGCACCGCGCACGAGTCCTTCATCGCAGCGCTGATGGCACGCGAGGCACAGGGTGAGACCCGCCTTCGTGCACAGTCCTACTGGAACCTGACCGAGCGCGAACGCGAAGTCCTTTCCTACATGCGCTCGATCATGACCGCTGCTGAAATTGCCGAGGCGTTGTACATTTCCGTGAACACGGTCAAGACCCACGAACGGTCCATTTACCGCAAGCTCGGGGCGGTAAGCAGGCGCGACGCGCTCAAGACGGCAGCCAAGCGTGGCATCGTCTGAACCCCGCGGCGGCCTTGACGGCCTTCGCGGCGAGGCACCGGACCCGGATGGGGTCAGAGGCCCCTAGGCGCCGCAAACCGGCAGTGAAAGTCTGGAACCATGAAAAAAGTTGATCCCTTTGTGATCGTGATCGGATTTGACGGCTCGAAGCAATCCCACGAGGCCCTGGCGTGGGGTGTTGAAGAGGCCCGGTACCGCAGTGCGGAGCTCCGGGTCCTGACTGTCTGGAACAAGGCGCCAATGGCGTGGTATCCGGCGATGCTGGAAACGGCGGCAGGCGAAATCGTGGCGGAGGACTCCCCGGAGCAGCAGGCTGAAGCGCTGGGCGCCGAGGCGGCGAAATCCGCAGTGGGTGTCAATGTCGTGACGCGGTCCATCAAAAACGACTCAGCGGCGTCGGCAATACTTGAGGCCGCACGGGAAGCCGACCTGGTGATCGTCGGCTCCCGCGGCCACGGCGGTTTCGCCGGGCTGCACATCGGATCGGTCTCCGCCCAGGTGGCCAGCCACTCCCCGTGCCCTGTCCTGGTGATCCGGCCGAAGGCTTCCTGAGCGTCCGGCCCGCTGGCCACGGACGTCCGGGGCAATGCCGCGTGCCCACTCGACTGTGAGCACCCGATGCCAGCGAGCCGTGAGCGCTACCATCGGCGTATGACCGTCCTGGACTGGCTGATGGATTCAGATCCTTCCCTTCGATGGCAGGTGTTGCAAGATCTCAGCAACGCCGCGCCCGAGGTCGTTACCGCAGAGCGCGCGCGGGTAGCGACCGAAGGCTGGGGTGCCCGCCTGCTGGCATTGCGGGACGAGGACGGCCAATGGGCGCATGGCGCATATTTCCCCGCCCGGGGCGACCGCCCCGACGGAGGCGGTGCCGAGGGCGGCGGTCCCGAGGGCGGCGGTGCGGAGGGCGGCGGTCCCGAGGGCGGCGGTGCGGATGATGCCGGCGGTGACACAGGTTGGGACCGCGTCCCCCAGCCCTGGACCGCCACAACGTACAGCTTGCTCCTGCTGCGTGACTTCGGGGTCGACCCGCAAAGTGAGCAGATGCGCCAGACCATAGCGCTGGTCAGGGACAACTGCCGCTGGGAGGAGGGCGGCCAGCCGTATTTCCAAGGCGAGGTGGAGCCGTGCATCAACGGAATGACGGTGGCGCTCGGCTCGTACTTCGATCAGGACGTCGACGGCGTCGTCTCCAGGCTTGTCAGCGGGCAACTGGACGACGGCGGGTGGAACTGTTGGGCGGAGTCCGGCGCCGTGGTGTCCTCGGCCGCCACGACGATCAACGTCCTCGAGGGCCTCCTGGCCCACGAACGGGTCACGGGCGGCTCGGCGCAGTCCGTGGACGCGCGGCGCCGGGGCGAGGAGTATCTGCTGGAGCGGGGCCTGTTCCGACGCAAGAGCACCGGCGCGGTCATAGACCCGGCTTGGCTGACGTTCTCCTTTCCGACCCGCTGGCACTACGACGTGCTCCGTGCCCTGGAGTACTTCCGTTCGACCGGAGAGCCCCCGGACCCGCGCCTGGCCGAAGCCGTGGAGGTGCTCCGGTCAAAGGAACAGCCGGACGGGACCTGGCTGCTCGAAAACACGCATCCCGGGATCGTCCATTTCCCGGTTGATGCCGGTGACGGCCGGTCCAGCCGGTGGAACACCCTTCGCGCGTTGCGCGTACTCGACTGGTACGGGCGCGATTGAAGTGGCTGTGTGGGTTACGTGCTGCTAGGGCAGAACCTTGTAGAGGTCGATCACCGTCTCGTCGGGCGGAGCGGCGAAGCCGCCCTCAATACCCGCCTGCATCCGGGGCAGGAGGATCGTGTCCCGGAATTTTTCCCAGCTTTCTTTCGATTCGTGGACTGCCAAGACCGTCCAGCCCCCCTCGGATGCCCCGCCGGCGTGGAAGATCTGCCCCTCGGGCAGGAGCCCCGCGCCTGGATGGACGGCTGCAAGCGACGCCTCGTATTGTTCCTTGGTGCCTCCCGGAAAGAAGTGCACGATTCCGTAGGGCGTGGTGGCCATAACAACTCCTAGGCTGGTGGATTGGACTGGACAAGGCCAGTCCTAGACGCCGCCACCGGGCGTGTCAAGGGCTCGCGGAAGCAGGCGGCGGTCCGGGGAGCCGGGCGCCCCGCAGGTTCAACATTATGACCCTTCATCCCGACGCCGCGCCGGCCTTTCCACTGGTTGGAAGGGCCGGCGGTGGGCAGCTCCGCGGTCAGCCGTCCGACAGGGTCCGGACGTCCTCGGCCAGGGCAGTCCGGTAGCCAAGGTTTCGTGAGACTGCCCTCGCGGTGGCCATCACCGCCGGAGCCAGGACATTGGGCGGGGTGGTCCCGTCCGGTACAACGATCGACAGTGCGGCCACCACCGTGCCCTGGGCATCAAAGACGGGCGCCGCCACGGAAACAGTCAGCGACGGCGCGGACCGGCGGATCATGGCAATCCCCGTCCGGTGGACGTCGGACAGGGTGCGCCGCAGCTGGCCTTCCGGCATGGGAGCCACGCCCGGTTCAGTTTCCGCGGGTTCCTTGAGGATCTTTTCCTGGAATGCCGCGTCCGCGCCGGCCATCAGGACCAGGCCGACGGCCGTGGAGCGCAGGGGGAGCCGGCCGCCCACCCGGTAGGCGACTTCCGTGGCCTGCTTGGAGGAAAGCCGTTCGATCAGGACGGCCTGGTCCTTGTCCCGCACGGCGAGCAAGACGTGATGGCGCGTAACCTCGAAGAGGTCCTCAAGGTAGGGCAACGCGATTTCGCGGATCCCGTGGCCCCTCGGGGAGAGGGACGCTATTTCCCACAGCCGGACGCCCACAACGTAGCGTCCGTCGTCGAGCCGTTCCAGAGCGCCCCAGGCGACCAGCCGGGCAATGAGGCGCAACGCCGTCGGGGCGGGCATCTGCGCATAACGGGCCATCTCTGACAGGGTCAGCGCCCGGCGGCGGTCCGTGAAGACAGCGAGGAGGCTCAGGGCCCGGTCGATCACCGGTTCGCCCTGCTTGGGCCGCTTGCCGCGCGCGGCGGGCGGGTTTTCAGCGGGGGAATGCGTATCCGCGGGTGCTGTCATTCGTCATCGTTCCTTCTTCGTCGCCAGTGACGTTCACCACAATAGTGTTCCAACCAATGAAATTCTCGTGTGACGTCATTGCGTCCGCCTACGACTCTTGATGGAGCCGGTCCACCCGACCGCATCTGGGGGAAGGGCCCGGAACGCACCGGCGCCGGGCGGCCACCGTCCGGCCGGTCCGCTCCAGTCCCGACCACCACCAGATGCCGAAAACCCCCGTTGTTTTGGAACGAATGCGAAGGCGCACTACATGAAACTTCTGAACCCCACCGCCCGACGGAGCGCGGCCGTTCTGGCCGGCGTCCTGATGCTCAGCTCCGTGACCGCCTGCGGCGGCTCCGGCCAGGCGGCATCCACCGTGGATAAGACCACCCTGACAATCGGCGTCGAGAGTGACAGCGCGTCCTTCGGATTCGACCCGCTGCGGGTCTCCGACGCGCAGCGTCAGTTCTTCGAAGGCCTCTACGAGAACCTCATGACCCTGAAGGCGGACGGCTCCGTGGGGCCAGGCCTGACCACCGGTTTCAGATACAACGCCGATAACACGGTGCTGACCCTGACGCTCAAGCAGGGCGTGACGTTCACGGACGGGTCCACGCTAGACGCGGCACTGGTGAAGGCCAACTTTGACCGCCGCACGGATCCCGCCCTTTCGGCGTACTCAGCCATCGCCAAGGGCGGCGCCCAGGAACTGACTTCCGTGGACGTCATCAGCCCCACCCAGGTGTCGCTGAAGTTCGCCAAGGCGCAGCCGGGCTTCGAGAAGAACCTGACCTCCACCCTCGGCATGATCGTTGGCAAGGCAGGGGCCGCGGACACGGCAAGCCTGGCCGCCAAGCCGGACGGCTCCGGACCGTACACGCTGGACTCCGGAACCACGGTCAAGGGCAACAAGTACGTCCTGCAGAAGAACGACAAGAGCACCGACGCCGCGAAATACCCCTACAACAAGATCGTCTTCAGCGTCATCCAGGATCCGCAGGCCCGGGCCAACGCCCTCGTTTCCGGCCAGGTGGACGTCGCCCAGCTGACCTCACCCACCGTTGACTTCGTCAAGGCCAAGGGTGTCGGCGTCTCCCAGATCGGCGGCACGGTCCAGACCATGGTCGCCTTCGACAAGACGGGCAAGACGTCGCCGGCCTTCGCCAGCGAAAAGGTCCGCCAGGCGTTCCAGTACGCCATCAACCGGCAGGCACTGGTCGATGCCCTGCACAAGGGTGACATCCCGGCGTGGAACGCCCTGCCCAAGGATTCGGCCGGCTTCACGGAGGCACTGAACTCACAGTTCGCCTACGACCCCGCGAAGGCCAAGAGCCTGCTGGCGGAAGCCGGCTACGCCAACGGCTTTGAATTCACCATCGTCGCGAGCGCCACCACCCAGACCGACCTCCAGGCGGTCCAGAAGGACCTGGCCGCCGTCGGCATCACCATGCAGGTCAAGATGGCGACGTCGACAGATGAGGCGTTCGCCGCCGTCGCCACGACCCCGCTGGGCTACGCGCCGCTGGGCTGGGACAACCCTGTGGGCCTGATGTACGGCGCGATCCTCAACGGCTTCACCAACGTCCAGAAGGCCACGGACGACCAGCTCAGCGCCGCCACCGGCGAGGTCGCCGCCGCCAAGGACGATGCCGCCCGGAAAGCCGCGCTGACCAAGCTCAACACCCGGCTCGTCGAATCCGGCTGGATGATCCCGCTCTTCGAATCCCTCACCAACCAGGGCTACAACACCAAGAAGGTCAAGCCGGTGGAGTTCGCCGGCAGCAACGTGTACCCGCTGCTCTCGTCCTACGCCCCGGCCAACTGACCCCCCACCCTGCCGGGCGGCCTTCACCCCTAAGGCGAAGGCCGTCCGGCAGGACCTGACCGATGGAGGTCATCATGGCGATTTACGTCGCAAAGCGCCTGCTCATGGCGCTGGCCACCGTACTGGTGGTCGCGGTGCTGGCGTTCCTCTTGGTGCACGCAATGCCGGGCAGCCCCGGCGCCGTGTCCCTCGGCGCCGGCGCCACCCAGCAAGCCATTGACGAGGTCAACAGCCGGCTCGGCTGGTCCGATCCGCTCCCCGTCCAGTTCTTCCGCTGGCTCGGCAGCGCCGCGCAGGGAGACTTCGGGGTGTCCCTGATCGACGGCCGGTCCGTGAGCGCCGACCTGGCCAGCAGGCTGCCGGTGACGGCGGCCCTCGCGGCCGGGGCCACGGTCCTGAGCGCCGTGCTCGGCATCGGTCTTGGCGTCACGGCAGCCGTCCGCGGCGGCGTGGTCGACCGGATCGTCGGAGCCGTCTGCGGCCTCGCCGTGGCGCTGCCGGCCTTCTGGATCGGCATCATCTTTGTGTACCTCTTCGCCGTCCAGTCCTCGGTCTTTCCGGCCACCGGCTACGTCCCCTTCGAGGTCTCACCCCAGGACTGGGCCCTGTCCCTGGCCCTGCCGGTGATCACCCTCGCCGTCGGCGGTGCGGCGTTCATCGCCCGCCAGACCCGGGCATCCATGCTGGAGGCGCTGCAGCAGGAACATATCCGGACCCTGCGCGCAACGGCCACCCCCACCTGGAAGATCCTGTACGTCCACGCCCTGCGCTATGCCAGCCTGCCGATCGTGGCCGGGATCGCCCTGCAGTTCATCGGGCTGTTCGGCGGTTCGGTGATCGCGGAGCAGCTCTTCGCCATGCCGGGCCTTGGCCAGGCAGTCCAGACCTCCGTCAGCACCCACGACGCCCCGTCCGTGCAGGGCGTTGTGGTGGTCGCCACCGTTGTGGTGGTGGCCGTGAACCTCGTACTGGAGCTCGCCACCAAGTTTCTCGACCCGAAGTTGCGTGCCTCATGATCCCTTCCGTTGCCCCCGCGCCCGTCCCCGCCACCGCGAATGCGGAAGATACAGGCACAGGCGGAGCCCCACCCGCGAACACCGCCACGGGCCGGCCCGGTCCCGGCCCCGGTCCCAAAACTGGCGTCGGCCGGAGGCCTGCCCACCGCCTGTTCGCGGCGCCAGGTGCCGTGGCCGGAGTGCTCTGGCTGGCGGTCCTGGTGCTTGCCTCCCTCACGGCGCCGTGGTGGCTGCCGTACAAGACCGAGGACCAGGACTTCGCCGCCATCCTGTCCGGCCCCACTGCCGCCCACTGGCTGGGCACCGACGAACTGGGGCGGGACCTGCTCAGCCGCATCTTCGCCGCGGCCGCCGGCACCCTGGGGACATCGCTCATCACGGTGATTGTCGGCGTCGGACTCGGCACCGTCCTGGCGATGGTCGCCGCCGCTGGACAACGCACCGAAGGGCCGATCAGCCGCGTCACCGAGGTCATGATGTCCTTGCCCGGTACGGTGATCATCCTGGCGGTCATCGGTGCCGTGGGCACGAACATTCCCGTCGTCATGGCGATCCTGGGCGTCCTCATCTCGGCCGGCATCTACCGCGTGATGCTGGGCCAGGCCACCGCGCTGCAGTCACAGCTCTATGTCGACGCCGCCAAGGTGGACGGCGTGAGCACGCTCGGCATCAGCCTGCGGCACGTGCTGCCCGGGTTGAACACCACGATCGTGGTGCAGTCCGCCCTCATCTTCGCGGTGGGCATGCTGATCCAGGCCGGTCTGGCGTTCATCGGATTCGGGCCGCCCATCCCGCAGCCCAGCTGGGGCGGCATGATCCAGGGCGCATCCCAGCACGTCTACGACGCCCCCTGGCTGATGGTCCCCACCGGTGCGGTCCTGGCGCTGACGGTCCTCGCGGCCAATGCCATCGGCAACGCCCTGGGGAAAAGCCCGAACGCGGCCGCCTCCCACCTGCCCTCCGCCGCTGACCGCCGACGCCGGGCCGCTGCGTCCGCGGCTGCGCCGTCCGCAGATGCCGCCGCGCCGTCCACCGATTCCGCCGCGCCGGACGCGGCCGGCCGGCTGAGTGTCCGCGGGCTCTCGGTGGGCGTCGACGCCGGCACGCCCCTGGTCACGGAGGTCTCCTTCGACGTCGAACAGGGCACCGTGCTCGGGCTGGTGGGCGAATCCGGTTGCGGCAAAACCATGACGGCGTTGTCCCTGCTGGGCCTGTTGCCCTCGGGCGTATCCGTCACCGGAGGCCAGATCCTGTGGAACGGCCGGAACCTCGCGGCCGCCACGGAAAATGAGCTGGCCGGCGTCAGGGGACGGGAGATCGCGCTGATCTCCCAGGAACCCATGCGTGCCCTCGACCCCATGTTCACGGTCGGCTACCAGCTGGTCTCCGCCATCCGGCGCCTGCGGGGCATGGGCAAAGCCAAAGCACGCACCGAAGCCCTGAGCCTGCTCGAAAAGGTGGGCATCGTGGACGCCGCGCGCATCCTCACCTCCTACCCGCACCAGATCTCCGGCGGCATGGCCCAGCGCGTGGCCATCGCCCTGGCCTTGGCCGGCCGTCCCCGGCTGCTGGTCGCCGACGAACCCACCACAGCGCTGGACGTGACAGTACAGGCCGAAATCCTCTCGCTGCTGCGGGCACTGGTCAAGGACACAGGCATGTCCGTGGTGATGGTGACACACGACCTAGGCGTAGTGGCCGACATCTGCGACACCGTGGCCGTGATGTACGCCGGCCAGGTGGTGGAAAGCGGCCGGACCGCCAACATCCTGGACAACCCCCGCCACCCGTACACCCTGGCGTTGCTGGCCGCCGACCCGCACGCCAACACCGCCGAGGACATGCCCGAGCGGCTCGCCACCATCGACGGCCAGGTGCCGCAGCCCAAGGACTGGCCGGGCGGGTGCCGGTTCATGGCGCGTTGCCAGTTCGCCGGCTCGGCCTGCGTGGCGCCGGTCCCGCTGGTTCCCTCGGGCTCGGACGACGGCGTGGTGCGCTGCGTCAAGGCCGACGAACTGGCCGTGGAAGGCCTGGTCTGGGTGGCCACCGAAGTACCCGCCCACCGTGTCCTCGACATTCTTGAGATGGACAGCACAGTTGAGATGGACAGCACAGTTGAGAAGGACAGGACATGAGCATCGAAACAGCGGTACGCCAGGGCGGAACAGCGCAGGCTCCCGAGCAGCCGCTCCTGGACGTGGTGGACCTCGTGGTCCGTTACGGCCGGGGCCGGAAGGCCGCCGCCAGACCGGCCGCGGTGGACGGCGTGAGCTTCAGCATCCGGCCCGGGGAGACCGTGGGCCTGGTGGGGGAGTCCGGCTCCGGAAAGTCCACGATCGGCAAAGCCATCCTCGGCCTGGAAAAGAGCAGCGGGGGTTCGGTCAGCTACAACGGCACGGACATCACCCATGCCAGCCCCGCACGGCGGCGTGAACTGGGCGGCGAACTCCGGGCCGTGTTCCAGGACCCGAACTCCTCACTCAACCCCCGGCAGAGCATCGGTACCTCACTGGCCGAACCGCTGCGGATCCGTGGCGTGGCCGCCCGGGAAGCCCGGCAGCGCGCCGAGGACATGCTGGCCAGGGTGGGACTCCCGCGCGAGGCCGTGGACCGCTTTCCCGGCCAGTTTTCCGGCGGCCAGCGGCAGCGGATCGCCGTCGCCCGGGCACTGATCTGCGAGCCGAAACTCGTGGTGTGCGACGAAGCGGTCAGCGCCCTTGACCTCTCAACGCAGGCCCAGGTCCTGAACCTCCTGGCCGACCTCCGGGACGAACGGGGGCTGAGCTACCTGTTCATCGCCCACGATATCTCCGTGGTCCAGTTCCTCGCCCAGCGCGTCGTGGTGCTCTACCGCGGCCAGGTCATGGAAAGCGGCCCGGCGGCAGCCGTCACGGAGGCGCCCCAACACCCCTTCACCCAGGCGCTCGTGGCGGCCTCGCCCGTGCCCCGCCCGGCGGAGCAGGCCGAGCGGCGGCAAAAACGCGAAGCGCTGGGCGTGCGGACCGCGGCGGCCGCCGCTGCCGCTCCCGGCGGCTGCCCCTTCAGCCAGCGCTGCCCGCTGGCCACGGACTTGTGCCGGACCGAACGGCCGGCCCTGCGGAAGGTGGGCGCGTCCGACGTCGCCTGCCACTACGCCTGAACGGCACCGGTCCCGAACCTGATCCCGCGGCACCAGCGGTACCGACCAAATCCCACAGCATGGCAACTCCCCACAAGAATGGACGACACCACATGACCCCCGCACCCTGGTCCGCCACGATGATCGCGCCGGATCGAGACTTCGACGGCGCCCCGCTGCTGCGCAAGGAATTCCGGCTGGACGAAGGCCACGGACCCGTGAAGCGCGCGCTCCTGCGGGCCACGGCGTTCGGGATCTACGAGGCGCAGATCAACGGCGTCCCGGTCGGTGAGGACGTGCTGAGTCCGGGCTGGAGCTCGTACGAATGGCGCCTGCGCTACCGCAGTTACGATGTGACCGCGCTCGTGGGGCCGGCCACGGTGATCGGCGTCGCGCTCGGCAACGGCTGGTACCGCGGACGACTGGCCTGGCACGGCAAGTCGGGCCTGTACGGCGATGAGCTCGGGTTCTTCGGGCAGCTGGACATCGAATTCGCCGACGGCCACGTCCAGTCGGTCGCCTCGGACATGTCCTGGCAGTCAGGGCCCTCGGGCACCACGGCCAACGATCTTTACGACGGACAGCGAATCGACGCGCGGCGGGAACCGGCAGGCTGGGCCCGGCCGGGCTTCGCCGCGGACGCAGCCGGTTCGGAGGCCTACGCTGCCGCTGTGGGGGCCCGCGCCTGGACTGGGGTCCATGCCCTGGAGTTCGATGCCGGCCGGCTGGCGGATCCCGTCGGGCCGCCGGTGGTGCGCAACGAGGTCATCAAACCGGTGGAGGTCTTCACCTCACCGGCCGGCAAGACGCTGGTGGATTTTGGCCAGAACCTGGTCGGCTGGCTGCGCTTCACCGTCCAGGGCGACGCCGGCGCCACCATCACCGTGCGCCACGCCGAAGTCCTCGAGGACGGTGAGCTGGGCACCCGGCCGCTGCGCTCGGCCGCCGCCACCGACACGTTCATCCTCTCCGGCGCCAAGGACTTCTTCGAACCCAGCAAGACCTTCCACGGGTTCCGCTACGCGGAAGTATCCGGCTGGCCCGGCGGGCTGACGGCGGAATCCCTCGAAGCCGTGGCGGTGCACTCCGGGCTCGAACGCACCGGCAGCTTCGAGTGCTCCAACCCGCTGGTGAACCAGCTGCACCGCAACATCGTCTGGGGCCTCAAGGGCAATTTCCTGGACCTCCCCACCGACTGCCCGCAGCGCGATGAGCGGCTCGGCTGGACCGGGGACATCGCCGTGTTCGCGCCCACGGCCGCCTTCCTCTACGACGTCAAGGGCTTCCTGCAGGACTGGCTCCTGGACCTCGCCGCGGAACAAAAGGCTGCCGGCGGACTCGTTCCCATTACCGTGCCGGACGCACTGAAGTACTGCCCCCAGCCGCCGGAATTCCCGGCACCCGAATCCTCTGCCATCTGGAGCGAGGCATCCGTGTGGGTTCCGTGGGCGCTGTGGGAGGCGTACGGCGACGACACCGTCTTGAAGGACCAGTACGACTCGATGGCCTCCCACACCCGCCGGGTAGAGGGACTGCTCTCGCCCGACGGGCTCTGGAATGAAGGCTTCCAGTTCGGCGACTGGCTGGACCCGGACGCCGCGCCGGATCAGCCGTGGGCGGCCAAGGCGGACACCGGCGTCGTCGCCACAGCGTGCCTGTACCGCACCGCGTCCATCACCGCCCGGACGGCTGCGCTCCTGGGACACGACGCCGACGCCGACGCGTTCGGCCGCCTCGCCGAACGGGTCAAAGCGGCCTTCAACACCCACTACGTGGCCGCCGACGGAACCGTGCACAGCGACTGCACCACGGTCTACGCCCTCGCCATCGCCTTCGACATCCTGCAGACCGGCCGGCAGCGGGAGTTTGCCGGCAACCGACTCGCCGAACTGGTACGGAACAACAACTACCGCGTCTCCACCGGGTTCGCCGGGACCCCCTTCATCACCGGCGCCCTGGCCGATACCGGTCACACTGACGCGGCGTACAGGCTCCTGCTCGAACAGGAATGCCCCTCATGGCTGTACCCGGTGACCATGGGGGCCACCACCGTCTGGGAACGGTGGGACTCCATGCTCCCGGACGGCACCATCAACCCCGGCGAAATGACCAGTTTCAACCACTACGCGCTCGGCGCCATTGCTGATTGGCTGCACAAGTACGTCGGTGGAATCCGGCCGCTCGCCCCGGGCTACTCCAGGGTGCTGATCGCGCCCCTGCCCGGCGAGGGCATCGATTGGGCCAAGACCAGCCTGCGCAGCCCGCACGGCACCATCGCCGTCGAGTGGCGGACCACCGGCGACGGGGTGCTGGAAGTCGAAGCAACAATCCCCGACGGCGTGGAGGCGGAGATCAGGCTGCCGGGGCAGGACGGCCGAAGCGTGGGGGCCGGCACCCACCGCCTGACCGCCGCCGCCACCTCAGCAGCCGTCGCCTCCTAAATTCCACCCAGCGCCGTGTCAACCAATGAAACTGCGCTGTCCGGGCGCGCCGCCGCAAACCCATGCTGATAGCTGACGAAACCAACGATCAGGAGCACCAACGAATGACCTCCACGAGCTTTGACGCCGACGTCGAAGAAACGATCCGCACCCTGCCTTTGGCTGAGAAAGTCCGGCTCCTGAGCGGCTCCGGCCTGTGGCACACCCAGGCCGAGCCGCGCCTGGGACTGCCGAAGATCACGGTTTCCGACGGGCCCGTCGGCGTCCGCGGCCACCGCGACACCGAGGCAGCCGGCTCGGTGAACCTGCCGTCCGCCACGTGCCTGGCCTCTTCCTGGGACCGGCGGCTGATGGCGCGGGTGGGGAAGCTGCTGGCGGCCGAGGCGCGCCGCCAGCAGGTGGACGTGGTGCTCGGACCCACCATGAACCTGCACCGTTCACCGCTGGCGGGCCGGAACTTCGAGTGCCTGTCCGAGGACCCGCTCCTCACCGGTGAACTGGCGGCCGCGTACGTGGACGGCATCCAGGGCCAGGGCATCGGCGCCTGCCCCAAGCACTTCGTCGCCAACGAGGCCGAGACCGAGCGGACCACCGTCAACAACGTGCTCGACGAACGGACTTTGCATGAGGTGTACCTCGCACCGTTTGAACGCGTCGTCAGGCAGGCCCGGCCCTGGATGATCATGGCGGCCTACAACGGCGTGAACGGCAAGGCCATGACCGAAAATCCCCTCACGGAGAACCCGCTCAAGACCGAATGGGGATTCGAAGGCGCCGTGGTCTCGGACTGGCACGCGGTGTACTCCACCGTTGACTCCGCCCTTTCGGCCACGGACCTCGCCATGCCGGGACCGGAGAAGCTGTGGGGTGACGGGCTCGTCGAAGCCATCTCCGCCGGTCTGGTCCCCGAGGCCGTGATTGACGAGAAAGTGCGCCGGCTCGTCACCCTGGGCCGCCGGGTCGAGGAGGGCCGCCGGAACGAACCCGCGGCACCCGAAGCCGGCGCCGCCGTGGCCCGGGAGGCCGCGGCGGCAGGATTCGTGCTGCTGGAAAATCCGGCCGGCGTCCTTCCCCTCTCACCCGGGGACCTCACCTCCATCGCCGTGGTGGGACCGGCGGCGCTGGATCCCCGGACCCAGGGCGGCGGCAGCGCCTCGGTGTTCCCGGCCTACACGGTGGCGCCCGCTGCGGGGCTGCGCGCACGTGCCGGCGACGGCGTCCGGCTCACCACCGTCCAGGGTGCCTGGCTCTCCGAGGGCCTTCGCGAACCCCGGAACGCGGAATGCCACGCCCCGGGCCAGGGTGAGGGCAGCGTCCGGCTGACCTGGCGGGGGCCCGCCGGCACAGTTGCGGAGGAATACGGTCCCCGGACCACGCTAACCCGGGGCCCGGGCGCCATCCCCGCCGGCGCCACCGCCGTCGACATCGCAACAATCTTCACGCCGGACGTCTCCGGCACCTGGAAGCTGGGATTCAAGGGCATCGGCCGCGCCAGCCTCGAGGTCGACGGCGACGCCGTGGCGGCCGCCGACTCGCGGGACCGCTACGCCGACGTTGGAGCCGTGCTGATCGGCGCGCCGGACGAATCAGCCGGCGTCGTCCTGACCGCCGGAACCCCGGTGCGACTGACCTTGCGCTACACCTGGCATCCGGAGGCCACTCTGTTCCGCATAGGGCTGGCCATCGACAAACCCCGGGAATCGGCGGACCGCGAGATCGCCAAGGCGGCTGCCGCGGCCGGCGCCGCCGACGTCGCCGTCGTGATGGTCGGGACCTCCGGTGCCGTCGAAAGCGAAGGCTTTGACCGAACCTCCCTGGCGCTGCCGGGCCGGCAGGACGACCTCGTCCGCGCCGTCATCGAAGCGAACCCACGCACCGTGGTGGTGGTCAACGCCGGCGCCCCGGTGGAGATGCCCTGGCGGAACGACGCCGCGGCGGTGCTCCTGGTCTGGTTCCCGGGCATGGAATTCGGAAACGCCCTGGCCGATGTGCTGTTCGGCGACGCCGAGCCCGGCGGCCACCTGCCAACCACCTGGCCGGCCGCCCTGGCCGATGCTCCCGTCCGCGACACGCACCCCCGGAACGGCCAGCTCGAGTACACAGAACGGCTGGATGTCGGCTACCGCGGCTGGGCAAGACAAGCCGCGCAATCCACGCAGGCTGCCGCTCCGGCGTATTGGCTCGGCCACGGACTGGGCTACACCACCTTCGCCGTGGAGGGGTTCGCGCAGCTGGAGGAAGCGGCACCCGGGGAGGACGTGCACACCGTCCTGACGGTCCGCAACACCGGTGCCCGGGCCGGAAAATACCTGGCGCAGATCTACGCCGACGCCCCGGAAACGGACGTGGACCGGCCCGGGTTCTGGCTGACAGGCTTCGCGACGGCCCTCATCCCCGCCGGGGAACGCCGCGACATCCGGGTCACACTGCCCGGGCGGTCTTTCCAGCACTGGGACGCCGGGCGCGGCTGGTGCGGGGAGGAGACAACCTTCAGGATCGCGCCCGCCGGGCACGCCGGCGACGCGCGCGACGCGCTCGCCGGACCCCTCGCGGCCTCCGTCAGGCCGGCGGCGTCAGTCCCCGCCCTCGACGGGACGAGGTAGGCAGCCGTGAACCAGCCCACACACCTGCGCGTTGAGCACCTCAGCGAGGCCTTCGGCATCACCACCACCCGTCCCCGGCTCAGCTGGACCCCGCCGGAGGGGACGGTGCGGCAGAGCGCCTACCAGATCACCGCCAGCAACGGCTGGGACACCGGCCGGGTGGAATCGGGAACCCACCGCCTGGTGCCCTACGGCGGCCCGGCGCTGGGCTCCCGGGACCACTTTGAATGGACGGTGCGGACCTGGGACCTTGCCGCGGACGGCAGCGAGTCAGCCTCAAGGTGGGCGGACCCGATGCCGGTCGAACTGCGCCTGCTGCACCCCGCCGACTGGGCCGCACAGTGGATCGGCCCGCGCGAGGCCGCCATCCCCGCGGCCGGCGAGCGCCCGGGCTACGCACTGTCCACCACGTTCGAGCTGGACGCGGTCCCGGACTCGGCCCGGGCGTACGCCACCGCCCACGGGATCTACGAGCTCTTCATCAACGGCCACCGGGTAGGCGACCAGGAGCTCACCCCGGGCTCCACGAGCTACCACAGCACCCTGCAAGTCCAGACGTTCGACGTCGGAACGCTGCTGCAGACCGGCAGCAACACCGTCACGGGCGTCCTCACCGACGGCTGGTACCGCGGCACGTTCGGGTACACGCGCGACGCCGACATGTACGGAACCACGACGGCGCTGCTGGTACAGATCGAGCTGGCATCCGCGGCGGGTCGGACGGTGGTCGGGACCGATGACACCTGGCTGGTGGAGCCGTCCGAAATTGTCAGCGCGGACCTCATGGCCGGGCAGCGTGTCGACTTCCGTGCCGCAGGCGTTCGCTCCGGAAGCCGTCGCGGGCACGCTGTGCTCCGTGACGGCAGCTTCGAAACACTGACGGGTCCCGTCGCACCGCCCACCCGCGCCGTGGAGGACATCGCCCCGGTGTCCATCACCCGGCTGGCCAGCGGCCACCAGGTGGTGGACCTGGGCCAGAACATCAACGGCTGGGTGCGCCTGACCCGGCTCGGCGCCCCGGGCCACGCCGTGACGCTGGTGTACGGCGAAGCCCTGGACGACGCGGGCGAGGTCACGCAGGAGCACCTGCGGCCGCACGATTTCCGCAACCCGGGCCAGTTCCTGTCCGCCGGGCAGATCGACTCCGTGGTGTCCTCCGGCGCGCCCGGCGAAATTTTCGAGCCGCGCCACACGACGCACGGCTTCCGGTACGTTTCGGTCCGCGGGCTGGCGGACCCGCTGGAACCGGGGGATCTCGTGGGCCGGATGGTGCAGACCGACCTCGAACGCGTGGGCACGTTCAGCTGCAGCGATGACCGGCTCAACACGCTGCACGGGATCGTCGAGTGGAGCTTCCGCGGCAACGCCTGCGAGGTCCCCACGGACTGCCCGCAGCGGGAGAAAGCCGGCTGGACCGGCGACTGGCAGGTGTTCGTGCCCACCGCGGCCTACCTCTTCGACGTTGCCGGCTTCTCCCGAAAGTGGCTCAATGATGTCCGGGCTGATCAGTGGGACAACGGAGTGATCGTTAACATTTCGCCGTCGGCGGGCCCGGACGCCACCGCGGCCGATCACATGGCCTTTGTCAACGGCTCGGCCGGCTGGGGAGACGCGATCGTCCTGGTGCCGTGGGAGATCTACCGGGCCACGGGTGACACGGCCATCCTGGAACAGAACTGGGAGGCCATGAACCGCTGGCTCGGGTTCATCAGCAGCGCGGCCGGAGGCGCCCGGCACCCGGCCCGGGCCGTCACCCGACCTACGCCGGAACCACACGAGCAGTTCCTCTGGGACACCGGCTTCCACTGGGGTGAATGGCTCGAACCCGACGGGCCGGAACCGGACCTGTTCGCGGCCAGGTCCGCCGACCACGGCATCGTGGCCACCGCCTACTACCGGCACTCCGCCGCCATCATGGCCGGGATCGCCGCCGTCCTGGGCAAGGACACGGAGGCCGCCGCCCTGGCAGAGTTGTCCGCCAATGTCCGCGACGCCTGGGCCCGCGAATACGTCAATGACACCGGGCAACTGTTCGACCCCAGCCAGGCAAACTGTGTCCGGGCACTCGCCTTCGGCCTTGTCGCCGACGAGCACCGGGCGGCGGTCGCGGCGCAACTGGCCGGCCTCATCCGGGACGCCGGCACCCACCTGGGCACCGGGTTCCTCGCCACCGCAGACCTGTTGCCGGTCCTTGCCGACAACGGCCACCTTGACCTGGCCTATGAGCTGCTCATGCAGGACACCGAACCGTCCTGGCTGGTGATGGTGGACCGCGGCGCGACCACCATGTGGGAAGCCTGGAACGGCATCGGCCCGGACGGCACAGCGCAGCAGTCCCTGAACCACTACAGCAAGGGCGCCGTGGTGTCCTTCCTGCACCGCTACACCGCCGGACTCCGGCAGGCGCCGGGGAGCGCGGCCTACGAACAAATCATCATCGAACCGCGCCCGGGCGCCGGCCTCTCATCCGCCAGCACATCCCACCGCGGCCCCCAGGGCCTGGTTTCGGCCAGCTGGCGGATCGACGACGGCGAGCTGACCCTGAACGCCGTCGTCCCGGCCGGCACCAGCGCCGAAGTCCGCCTGCCCGGCCGGGCGGGGGCCGTCGTCGGGCCCGGAACGCACACCTTCTCCGTCCCGTATGGCCCGGCCGTCCCGGCATCCCTGCCCCACCTCACCAGGAGCGCACCATGACCTTTATCGAATCCCCAACGACTGACACCGAGGCACGCCCCGACGCCGCCGCAGGGAAGGACGGCCCTCCTTCTGGTCCAGCGTTACCGGCGTTCCCTGCCTTCGATGGCCCGGGCATGGCCGTGCAGGTATCCGAGGTCTCCGCGGTCCACCGCGAAGTCAGTTACGCCAGGACCGTCGGGTTCCGGCCGCTGAGCATGGACATCTGGCTTCCGCGGACGGCCGGGGGTCCGGTGCCGCGGCCGGTTCCGCTGGTGCTGTGGGTCCACGGCGGCGCCTTCCAGCTGGGGGACCGCCGTGAGCTGCCGCCCACGTTCCCCGCGGACTCCGTCTTTTCCCGGCTCAACGCGGCAGGGATCGCCTGCGCCACCGTCGACTACCGGCTGGCCCTCGAAGCCGCCTTCCCGGCCCAGCTGCATGACCTGAAAGCGGCGGTCCGCTACCTCCGCGCGCACGCACAGGAGCTGCGGATCGATCCGGAACGCTTTGGCGCCTGGGGCGAATCGGCCGGCGGCCACCTGGCCGCGCTGCTGGGTCTGACCGGCAGCCGGGAAGACCTCGAGGGCGGACTCGGGGCGCAGGGACACTCCAGTGCCGTCAGCGCCGTCGTGGACTTCTACGGCGTGTCCTCGCTGCCCCTCATGCCCCCGATGCAGCTCCCGGCCGGCCTCCTCACCGGACCCATGGTGGCCGCCGTTCCGGCAGGCATGAGCATGGAACCGGGACCCATGCTCGTTGGCGGCTCCAGCGACCCGGACCGGCTGGCGGCCGCGAGTCCGCTCGGCCACGTCAGCGCCGGGGCGCCGCCGTTCCTGCTGATCCACGGCGACAGCGACGCCCTCGTGCCCCTGTCCCAGAGCGAGCTCCTCGCGCAGGCCCTCAGCGCCGCCGGCGTCCGCAACGACGTCGTCGTCATCGAGGGCGCCGACCACTGCTTCTTCGGCGCAGAAGACCGGATCGACAGCATCCTGGATACAGCCATCACCTTCCTCTCCAACGAATTGAGCCAGCCATGACCCCCGCCACCGCCCGGTACCCGTACCAGGACGCCACTTTGCCGGTCGGGCAACGCGTCCAGGACCTGCTCTCCCGGCTCTCGCTCGAGGACAAGGCGGGCCTGATGTTCCAGGGCGCGCTGCCGTTCGCGCTCGGCACCGGCCCGGCCGTGGAGTTGATCGGCGGGCGCCGGATGAACCACTTCAACATCATCGGCGCCGCAACCCAGGCCAGGGAACTCGCCGAATGGCACAACAGCATCCAACGTCTCGCCCTGGACACCGGCTGGGGCATCCCCGTCACGCTCTCCACGGACCCGCGCCACGCCTACACGGACAACCCCGGCACCGGGGCCCTGGCCGGGCCGTTCTCGCAGTGGCCCGAGGCGCTCGGCTTCGCCGCCGTCGGAGACCCCGACGCCGTGGAAGAGTTCGCCGATATCGCCCGGCAGGAGTATCTCGCCGTCGGCATCCGGGCCGCCCTGCACCCGCAGGTGGACGTCTTCACCGAACCGCGCTGGTCCCGCGGCGCGGCCACGTTCGGTGAGAGCGCCGAGCTCGCGGCGGAGCTGGTGGGCGCCTACGTCCGCGGCTTCCAGGGCGACGCGTTCGGGACGGCGTCCGTGTCCACCATGACCAAGCATTTCCCCGGCGGCGGCCCCCAGCTCGACGGCGAGGACCCGCACTTCAGCTACGGCCGCGAACAGGTCTATCCCGGCGGCAACTTCGACTATCACCTGCTGCCCTTCCGGTCCGCCGTCGCCGCCGGCACACGGCAGGTCATGCCGTACTACGGCATGCCGGTCGGCACGGAATACGAGGAAGTGGGCTTCGCCTTCAACAAGCGCATCCTCACGGAACTCCTGCGCGAAGAACTCGGCTTCGGCGGGATCGTCTGCTCGGACTGGGGCATCCTCACCGACGGCGACATCTTTGGCAGGGTGTTCCCGGCCAGGGCCTGGGGCGTGGAACACCTGACACCGCAGGAACGGCTGCTCAAGGCGCTGGACGCCGGCGTGGACCAGATCGGCGGCGAAAGCTGCGTCGACCTCCTGACCGGCGCCGTCCGGGCGGGAAAGCTCAGCGAAGACCGGCTCGACGTCTCCGTCCGCAAACTGCTGGAGGAGAAGTTCCTCCTCGGGCTCTTCGAGAACGCCCTCGTGGACGCGGCCGCCTCCGACTCCGCAGTGGGGACCCCGCAGTTCCGCGCCGCGGGCCGGGCCATGCAGCGCCGCTCCTACACGCTCCTGGCCAACAAGGACGTCGACGGCGGCCCCGTCCTGCCGCTCGCCGCCGGCGCCAGGGTCTACCTCGAAGGCATCACGGCCGCGGACCTGGGGCCGGGCTTCATCCCGGTTCCGACGCCGGAGGCCGCGGACCTCGCCATCCTCCGGCTGCGGACCCCGTTCGAAGTCCGCGGCGAGGGCTTCGAATCCTTCTTCCACTGCGGCAACCTGGCCTTCGCGCCGGAGGAGATCGAACGCGTCACCGCCATCTGCCGGGCCGTCCCCACGGTCATCGACATCAACCTGGAACGGCCCGCCGTCCTGCCCGAACTCGCCGACCACGCCGCGGCCCTGCTGGCCAACTACGGATCCGACTCCGATGCCCTGGCGGACATCCTCACCGGGCGTGCCGTGCCGGAAGGCCGTCTGCCGTTCGACCTCCCGCGGTCCATGGCCGCCGTCGAAGCCTCCCGGGAAGACATGCCGTTCGACACCGAGGACCCCATCTTCCGCTTTGGCCATGGACTGTCCTTGCCCCGGTCCGGACGCGCCGGCGCGGCCGGGGCCGCTGCCGGCACTGCCAACGCTGCCGGCACTGCCGACACTGCCGACTCTGCCGACACGGTTGACAGTGTCGACTTGGGGGCTCCGCTGGCCTGGGCACGGACCGCGACCGGGTCCCGGCCATGAGCCTGGACCCGGACCTGGCCGGCGCCCTGCACCACCTGGCCGGAGCGGGCTCGATCACTGACCTCCTGGGCCAGCCCGGCGGCCTGGACCGGCTCGAGGCCTTCAGCGGCGGCGCCGTGCCCTACCAGGCTCCAGCCGTCCGCTTCCGGGAAACCGGGGCCCGCGGTCCGAACGGGACCGTCCCTGTCAGGGTCTACGGCGGCGCCCCGGGCCATGACGGTCCCGCGCTCGTGTGGATGCACGGCGGGGGATTTGCCGGCGGCGGGCCGGAGATGCGCGAAGCGGACCAACTGGCCCGGGAAGTCGCCGCCCGCAGCGGCGGCGTGGTGGTGTCCGTGGACTACCGGTTGGCCCGCGACGGCGTGCACTTCCCCGTCCCGCACGAGGACGTCCTGGCCGCCTGGCTCTGGACCGTGGAGCACGCCGCGGAGCTGGGCGCCGACCCCGACCGCGTGTGCCTGGGCGGCGCCAGCGCGGGCGGCAATCTCGCCGTCGGGGCCGCGCTCTTCCTCAAGGACGCCGGCCTGCCGCTGCCGGCCAAACTGCTGCTCGCGTACCCGTTCCTGCACGCCGACCTGCCAGCGCCCAGCACCGGATCCAACACCGGTTCCATCCCGGGATCCTTACCCGGCGTGCTCGAGGGGCTTCCGCGGCTGCTGCGCTTCACTGCCGATGACTGCCGCGCCCTCGTGGAGAACTACATCGGCGGTCCTGTCGCCATGGCGTCCTCCTATGCCATGCCCGGCAACGCGGACCCCTCCGGGCTGCCGCCCGCGGCGATCATCGCATGCGAATACGACGACCTGCGGCACTCGGCAGAGGCTTTCGCGGCAGGGCTCCGGCGTGCCGGAACCGACGTCGACTTCCGCCTCGAAGCCGGTGCCGTCCACGGCTATCTCAACCATTCCGCGGGGCTTAGGATCGTGCAGGACGGCCTCGCCTTCCTGGCCCGGGCCCTGGTGGAGGCAAAGCCGTTCCAATGATTGAAATGCCCGGTGCCGGCACGGCCCGGTATCCGACACCCTTGATTCAGACGCCGGAACACCTCGAGAGGCCGGCCAGCAGCAGATGGAGCCGACGATGACAGCAGAACAGATCCTGGAAGGGATCGAGTTCGCCTGCCCCGGGGGCGCCGAACCCCTGCTGCTGGACGTCTACCTCCCCGCCGCCGAAGAACACCCCGCCGAAGGGCCGTCCCCGAAACTGTTCCCCGCCATCGTGCACTTCCACGGCGGCGGCTGGCGGACGGGGGAGCGATCCTCCCTCGGCCCGGTCCTGGACGGCTTCGGCTTCAGCCCGTTCCGGCGGCTCACGGACGCAGGCTTCGTAGTGGTCTCCGCGGACTACCGGCTCAGTACGGCCGCCCGGTTCCCGGCGCAGCTGGAGGACGCGAAGGCCGCCGTGGACTGGCTTCGGAACCATGCGGCGGAGTTCCGCGTGGATCCTGACCGGATCTTCGCGTGGGGCGACTCCGCAGGCGGGCATCTCGCCAGCCTCGTGGGGCTCACCCCTGGCGACACCGGCGACGCCGCGGTCGCTGCCGTGACAGCCTGGTACGCGCCCGCGGACCTGGCCACGATGGCCGAACAAAGCCTGCCCAACGCCGTCGCCCGTGCCGACGACCCCGCCTCACGCGAAGAACTGCTCATCGGAGCGGTGCTGGCCGAGGCCCCCGGCAAGGCCGCTGCCGCCAGCCCCATGGGCCATGTGACCCCAGCGGCGCCGCCCTTCCTCCTGGTCCACGGGACCGCCGACCGCTTCGTCCCGCCGGCTCAGTCGACGTCCCTCGGGGCGGCGCTGGAAGCCGCCGGTACCGACGTCGAACTGCTCCTGATCGAGGACGCGGACCACATGTGGGTACTGCCCGATCACAGCCAGGCGGCCGCGCAGAAGGCCATGGATGCCACCGTCGACTTCTTCCTCCGCCAGGCCCACCTACCCTGACAGACCCGTCCCCGCGAAGCCAGTGCAGGCCTCGGCCTGACCAGGGCAGCTTTGCCGTGCCAATTTTCCACGATCACCATTTCCCTCACCGCGCCCGTCCGGGCGGAACCTGAAAGGCCCTTCACATGCAGTACATCGGCATCACCCACGACGGCGCGGCCTGGGTTGCGGCCTTGGCCGACAGCCGGGTCTACCCGCTGGCTCCGGTCCAGGATTTCTGGGCGGATGCCGCCGGCTGGCAGGAAAAGTCCCTGTCCCTGACGGCCGGCGGCGCGTCGCTGAACCGGGCGGACGTCACCGAAGTCCCGCTGGTCCCGCCCCCCGCCCGCGTGATCTGCGTGGGATTGAACTACCGCGCCCACGCCGCCGAGGGTTCCTTCTCCGTGCCCGAATACCCCACGCTGTTCGGCCGGTGGACCGCGTCCCTTTCGGTCGGCAATGTCCCCGCGCCGGTGCCCGCCGGCGAGGCGGGGCTGGACTGGGAAGGCGAAGTCGCCGCCTACGTGGGCCGGCGGGTCGAATCCGCGGACGAGGCCACCGCCGCGGAAGCCGTCTTCGGCTACTCCACCTTCAACGACCTCACCGCGCGGCGGGCCCAAAAGCTCACCGCCCAATGGACCCTGGGAAAGAACGGCGACTTCAGCGGCCCCCTCGGCCCGCTGGTCAGCCGCGACGAGGCCGGGGACCTTCGCGAGGGATTGCAGGTCCGGACCCGGGTCAACGGCACCGAGGTCCAGAACGGCAACACCCGGGACATGATCTTCTCCGTCCCGGCCATCATCGCCCTGATCAGCCAGACGATGACCCTGCATCCCGGTGACGTCATCGCCACGGGAACCCCGGAAGGGGTCGGCTACGTCCGGACCCCGCCGTGGCTCCTGCAGCCCGGCGACACGGTCGAAGTGGAAATCGACACCCTGGGAACGCTCACCACGCCCGTGGGCGGCCCGTCACTGCGGGCACGGGCCTGATGACGGCCGTCAACAACGCGGCCCTCGGCGACCTGCCGGAGCGGGTGCCGGTGCTGATCGCCGGCGGAGGACCCAGCGGGCTGTTCCTGGCCCTGGACCTGGCGCACCGCGGCATCCGCAGCCTCGTCATCGAGCCGAGGACCACCATTGACCAGGACCGGCCGCGCGCCAAGACCACGAACGCCCGCACCATGACGCACCTGCGCCGGCTCGGGCTTGCCGACAAACTCCGCGACGCCGCGCCGCTGCCGGTCGCCTACGCCCAGGACGTCATCTTCTGCTCCGCCCTCACCGGCCACGAAGTCACCCGGTTCCGCCAGGCCTTCCAGCTCGTCCCTGGCCGGTATGGCCCCCAGCCGGAATGCGGGCAGCAGGTCCCGCAGCCCGTCATGGAGGCCGTGCTCCGGGAGGCCGCCGCCGAATCCCCGCTCATCACGCTGCTGACCGGCCTGAGCGTGGAAGACCTGGACATCAACCAGTGCGGCGGCACGCCGGGCCCGGGCCGGCCGCGCTTCGGCTCGCGCGTGGCGGTGTCCGACGCAACCGGGCTGCGCAAGGCCGTGGACTGCAGCTTCGTCGCCGCGGCCGACGGCGGTTCCTCCACCGTGCGCCGCCGGCTGAACATCCGCCTCGCCGGGGGCTCCGCCGAGCTCTCCAACATCAGTGTCCTGTTCCGTTCCGACACCCTCGCCGCCGCGATCACCCTGGACCCGGCCGTCCAGTACTGGGTCCTGGGACCCGAGGTTTCGGGCATGGTGGGGCGGCTGGACCTCGGCAGCACCTGGTGGGCCATCATCCAGGGCGTGGACGGCAGCGCATCACCCGACGCCGGACGCCTGGTCCGTTCGCTCGTCGGGGCCGACGTCGACGTCGAGGTCATCGCCACCGACCCCTGGACGGCCCGCATGTTGCTCGCCCCGGGATACGGGCACGACGGCGTGTTCCTGATCGGGGACGCGGCGCACCTGAATCCGCCCTGGGGCGGGCACGGGTTCAACACATGCATCGGCGACGCCGCCAACCTGGCCTGGAAGATCGCCGCCGCCCTGGCGGGCTGGGCTGGCCCGGCCCTGCCCGGCAGCTACGAGCTGGAGCGCCGGCCCGTCGCGGCCCGGACCATCCGCGACGCCGCCGCCAACGGGAAGTCGCTGGCCTACCACTTCGCGGACCCGGCCCTGGGCCGGGCGGATGCGGACGGCGAGGCAGCCCGGCGGGTCGCCAAGGAGGCGCTGGCCGTCAAACAAAGCGAGTTCGACTCGCTGGGACTGGTGCTGGGCTACACGTACGGCTCCTCGCCTCTGGTGGTCCCGGATGGACTGCCCGTCCCCGCCGAGGACCCCGTCAGCTACGTCCCCTCCGCCAGCCCGGGATCGCTGCTGCCGCACGCCTGGCTCGACGCGACAACGTCGCTCTATGACCTGCTGGACACCGGCTTCGCCCTCCTGGTGGACCGCGACAGCCTGGGCGGCGCGGCCGCCGGACAGGCCTACGCGGCGGTCCTGGCCGCCGCCGCGATCCACAAAATCCCGCTGTCCGTCGTCGACGTCGGACCCGATCAGCACGGAACCCCGATGACCACGCACTGGCAGGCCGCCGCGGTGCTGGTCCGCCCGGACCAGCACGTCGCCTGGCGGGGGACCGACCCCGCGGGGGCCGCCGCGGCCATTGGCGTGGCCGCCGGCTGGCCGCTGGCAACACCATCCGAAGACCCCGACAGGAGAACACGTGTCCGTGCCGTCCTTCCGTGACTATCTCTACCCGCCCGACCATCCGCGGGTGGCGCAGATCCGTGGCCTGGATGCCCGCGGCTATGCCGAGGCGGCAAAGACCGATCCCTTCGCGGGTCCCATGATCCAGGGCTGGGCCGCCCAATACCCCGAGCCTTTCACCGGGGTGACCAGCGACGGTGTCCACCGGGCCGGGCTGTACCCCCTTGAACCGGCGCCGGCGGGGGAGGAGGCGCCGGCGGCCGCCATGACAGCCGCCGCCCGGGACCTGCTGGCACGACTCACGCCGGCCCAGGCCGAACAGCTCCGCTACGGGGTGGACGCGCACGAATGGCAGAGCTGGGCCAACCCGGAATTCCTGCAGCATGACACGGGCCTGCGCCTGGACGAGCTGGACCAGGGCGTGCGCGAACAGATCCTGGCTATCGTTGCGGCGAGCCTGAGTCCGGCCGGCTACGGGCTGGTCCGGAACCTGATGCGGATCAATGGATTCCTGGGCGGCCTGGTGGAGCTGCCGGAGCTGATGAACGAGTTCAGCTACAACTTCGCCCTCTACGGTGACCCGTCGGAGACGGCCCCGTGGGGCTGGCAGCTCTTCGGACACCACGTGGCGCTCAACGTCCTGGTGGCCGGGACCCAGCTGGTGGTCTCGCCGGTGTTCCTCGGCGCCGAACCGGACGTCATCGACGCCGGCCCGCACCAGGGCGTGGCCGTTTTCAAGGAGCGGATCGCCCTGGCGCGGCGCCTGATGCAATCCCTGCCCGGGCCGCTGCGGGACGAGGCCACGCTTTTCGCGGACATGCAGGACCCGGCCATGCCGGAGGGCAGGCTGCACCCCGGGGACGAACGGCACCTGGCCGGCTGCTTCCAGGACAACCGCGTGATTCCCTACGAGGGCATCCCGGTCAACGCGATGCCCGCCGCGGCACGCGCGATCCTGGACGAGCTCGTGGCAGACTTCATCGCGTTCCTCCCCGACGGGCCGCGGACCGCCCGCCGGCGGGAGATCGCGGCCCACTGGGACGAAACCTGGTTCTGCTGGATCGGCGGATGGGAGGCGCAGGACGCCTTCTACTTCCGGCTGCAAAGCCCCGTGCTGGTCATGGAACTGGACCACCACACAGGCGTCTTCCTCAGCAATGACACCCCGGCCCCGTTCCACATGCACACGGTGCTGCGCACCCCGAACGGCAACGACTACGGGCGCGAGCTGGTGCGCCAGGCTCTGCACGCATCATGAACCGCTGACAAGCCGTCCACCGATGCGAATGGCCCGGAACCCTCCGAAAGGGTTCCGGGCCATTCGCGTGGGACCTGCAGCCGGACCGGAAAACCGGGCCAGATGCCCAGGTCCGGCTAGATGTCCAGCGCAGCCCTGCGCTGCGGCGGGGGACCCACCACGGTCAGGTCCATCTCGGCCTGCGCCCGGCCGAAGCCCTCCATGTCCATGTAGGGCTCGCCGCCCTCGGTGTACATGTAGTCCTCCGTGGGCTTGTTGAAGTACTCGAAGAAGCCGTTGAAGACCGACGGCGTCAGGAACCCGACCATCTGGGTGTTGTGGGAATCGAAGGCGAAGGAGTGGATGGTCCCGGCCGGGGCGTGGAGGAAGTCGCCCTTGGTGAGCAGCACTTCGCGGCCGTTGGCGTAGATCCACATCCGGCCCTCGGTGCAGAGGAAGTTTTCCGTGTGCTGTTCGTGGAAGTGCAGCGGAATGTAGGGGGACTTGGCGCCCTTGGTGTGGACGGCGAAGTAGTTCGATCCCGTGTTCGCCGGCCGGGACAGGTAAGTGAACATGGTCTGGTAGCTGACCATCCGCTCGCCCTCGCCGGCACTGAGGAAGTACGGGCTCTGGGCCGCCGGCAGCCCGGCGTCCTGCCGGAAAGACGGTGCCACGCGTTCGACGTCGGGGAACGTCATGCCGAATTCGGCGCCCACCGCCGCGCACTCCTGCAGGCTGGGCTTCCGGCCCGGGGTGACAGGCGGGACGTGCGAATCGATGGGTGTGCCGACGCGTTCGTAGTAGGCCTCGGCGCCGCCCGGGGTCATCCAGTTCAGGAACCGGGTGTAGTGGCTTGCCATCCGGTACGCGTGCGGGGTTCCCGGCGGGATCACCACGGAATCCCCGGGAGTCAGGATGCGGCTTTCGCCCGGCAGCCAGACGTGCAGGATGCCGTCGAAGACATACAGCGTTTTGTGTTCCACCGCGTGGCTCACAAACGGCGATTCGGCCCCCATGCCGCCGGAGATGTAGGCGGCGCTGAAAATGCCGCCGGTGTCCGCCGCACGGGCGATCACCGTGACCAGCTGGCCGTTGATCTCATAGCGGGCGCCTTCGCCCGACGCCATGTAGTACGGGACGGCGTCGCCCGGCAGCACATTCGCCAACGGGAGCTCTTTGTTCATTTCCTCAACGCTGAGGGACATCGCATCCTTCTTTCCTGTCTGTGGAGCGCGGGCTGCCCCCAAGACTGCCCCTGATTCTCCGCCGCTGCGACTTCCATTTCCAATGGATGAAACACTTCTGCCCGTCGCTCCGGGCTGTTGGGCGCCGGGAAGCCGTTGGCGGCGGCCTGCGGGGCGGTCACGGGTAGGCGCCCGCCGCCTTTCGCCGATACGGTCCAAAGTCCCTGTTTTGGTGTCAGTGCTCCCGGTTAGTCTTGCGTGAGGCGCATGGCGGTCCGTAATGCGAGCCGGTGCGCCTCCAGCCAAGAACAATGGGGGGTACGTTGTCCAACGATTCAGTCATGACCTGGTTTCCCGGCGACGCAGGCCGCACCGCGGCAGCCGAGCCTTCAGAGCGGAGCGAGGCCGTCGCCCCCTCCTGGGACCGCGTCATCCCGCAAGGGTCTCCCGGCGCCAGCCGCGGTGACTACTGCCGCGACCATTGGCCGCCCCTGTAGGGGTACCGCGGAGGCCGCAGTGTTCCTGCCCGCGGCGGACCCAGACGGCGGCTGCCCGCGCACGGCTGTTGGCTTTTATTTACCTGGGATTTACGTGACTTGCCTTGTGGGCGTTCCACGGACGCAGCGAGACTTTAATGACGGGCTGACATCATCCGTTCAGCCCTCAGGGACAAACCAAACCAGCGGGCAGCAGCGACGCTTTCCTCTTCACCCCGTGGCAATGATGCCCGGACGGGGAGCCCGCGCATCGGGAGGATCGTCATGGCCGGCACATTTGAACTCTTCGTTGACGCCGATGCCTGCTTCAGGTTTCGGCTCAGGGCACCGGACGGGGCAGTACTGGCCGTGTCAAAGGGCTTCGCGGACAAGCCTGCAGCGGTTGCCGGCATCACCGCGGTGCGCGAGTACGCCGGCATGGGGCTGATCAGTGATCTGTGCCCGGAGCCGCCGGCAAGTCCGGCGGCTCCGGCGGCTCCGCGGCCGAGAAGCACTCCCACTCCGGTGCCCGGCGTCGACCGGCGGGTGCACGACAACGACCTCCGGATCCGCGCCCGCGCCCTCCGCCGCCCGGCGCACGGGCCGGGCGCGGTAGGCGTCGGCTGATCCGGCCGGGCCCACGGCGACCCGGCCGCGGCAAACGGCCAAGGCGGACGTTGGGTGGCCAGGGGCGCCGCTACGGGTCCATTCCGGCGTGCACCGGAACGAATTCGATCTTGTTCGCGGGCTGGACCGTTTTCCTGGGCGCCCGCGAGAACCCCTTGGCATCCAGGTGGTTCTGCGCCCGGTACTCTGCCAGGGCCTCGTCGTAGATGCCGTTGAGCCGGTGCCCGGAATAGACGTGTTCTGAGCCATCGGTGAACGTGATGCTGATGAGCGATTTTTCCGGGAAGTGCCGGTTCATGCGGATGAACCCCTCGGCGTCTTGCTTGAGATTGATCATGTGGTTCCCACTTTCGTGATCGAGTTGATCCAGTCTCCCGCCTTCGTTGTGACTAAACCAACCGGCCAGGACCAGCCGGCTTCCTTCGACGGTCCAGGCCACCCTGCTCGATGGGGATGGGGCCGTGCCCCTATTCGGGGGCATACGCGTCCACCGCTTGCTGCAGCACGGGGCTGAAGCGGTCCCAGGAATCGGCCGGCGTGGCCACAACCAGGACGCTGCTTCCCCGGGTTCCTGCAACGAGGCAGGCTATTTCACGGTATTTGTGGGCACCGATCCGCGTTACATAGGTGTCTTCCACGCAGGAACCGTTGCCTCCCCGGAACCCCATTCCGGCGCGGTACTGCAGCCGGCTCGCGGATGCGGCGTTCTCGCCCGTGAGATGGGCCAGCCGGAATTCGGGCCAATTAGCCAGCGACTCGTCGCCCTGCTGCGGCGTGGCGTTGAGATAGATCTGGAGGTCCCCGTCGGGGGCGGTGACGGTCGCGGACACGCTGCCGGGGTCGCCCGGCACGGGAGCGGCATCAGGTGGGATGGCCAGCACGGCTGTGGTGTCCGGAAGCTCCAGCGGCTGCCATCCTGCCGGGGCCGGTCCGGCACGGAACCACGCGAACGGGGTGGGGCCGGAGGCAGGCGCCGCCGGCTGGTTCCCGGCCGGACTGCCGCACGCGCTGAGGGCCAAAGCCGCTAGCGCCGCCGGCACCCCGAACAGGAGCCCCCTGCCGGGGCCCGGCCCAAGCGCCCCGTGGCTGCTACCTGTTGCCGTCACCGTCGTCCGGTCCTCCGTTGTTGTCGGCATCATGATCGTTTCCGGCAGGCACGCGGGCGGGCGGCGGAACCATGGGCCGCGGCGCCGGTGGAACGACGCGCCGCGGGGCGGGCGCCGGCGGCCGGATCATGGGCGCCGGGGCGGGCGGGGCAGCGTACCGTGGCGGAGCCGGCACAACGGGCGGGGCAACGGTCGACGGCGGAGCCGGCACAACGGGCGGGGCAACGGTCGACGGCGGAGCCGCGTTACCGGCTGGGTCCTTGGGCGACGGCGTGGGGGTCCCCGTCACAGGAACTGACGGGACTGTGTAGGGGGCCGGTGCCGGCGTCGCTGTGCGCCCGGCGAAGCAGGCCCCCAGCAGCAGGATGGCGCCCAACGCCGCGGCGGCAGTCGCCGGGCGAAGAATCTTCATTGTGCTCTCCTTTGGGATGGCCGGCCAGGGGCGGCCGGACCTGTCCCTACAACGGTTCCGGCAGCCTGCAGGTTCAACGCGGGCTGCGGCCATCGACCGCGCCGGGCGTAAGTGAACTGTTTGCCGCCCGGCGTCGTCCTACCTCCAAGGAGGCGGAAATGTCCGATCAGGAGGCCGAGTTACTGCGATCGCTGCAGGAGGCTTACGGCCCGGCGCTATGGCGGTTCGTCATGGGGATGACCCGTGACAGCGCCCTGGCGGATGACGTCGTGCAGGAGACGCTGATCCGCGCGTGGAAACACCCGGCGATTCTGCGGCGCCCGGAGACGGCGGTGCGGGCCTGGCTTTACACGGTTGCCCGCAACCTCGTCATTGATGACCGGCGCAGCGCCCGGCGCCGGCACGAAACGGGAACCGATCAGCTGCCTGAGATTCCGGAGGCGGACCGGGTCGACAGGATCCTGGACGGGTGGCTTGTCTCGGATGCGCTCGCCGGGCTGTCCGCCGAGCACCGGGCCGTCGTCATTCATTCGTACTATTTGCGGGAGACGACCGCCGAGATCGCGCAAAATCTTCAACTGGCCGAGGGAACGGTGAAGTCGCGCCTGCACTACGCGCTGAGGGCGATGCGGCTGGCCCTGCAGGAGGGAGGCGTGACGCCATGAACCAGAACGGAACCGATGAGTACCGCCGCTGGGATGCCGCGTACGTGCTGGGTTCCCTCATCTCCTCGGAGCGGCGCGAGTTCGAGGAGCACCTGTCCGGCTGCGCGGGCTGCAGGGCCGCCGTCGCCGACCTTGCCGGACTGCCGTCGCTGCTGGCAGCACTCTCACCCGAGGAAGCCCAGTCCCTCGAGCGGACGGACGGCGAACGGCGGACGCCGACGTTGCAGCCCGGGCTGGCGCATAAGGTCCAGCGCGGCCGCCGGCGCACCCGCCTGGCTGTCGCCGGGATCATGCTGGGCGCCGCTGCCGCCGCGGGCGCGGTTTACGTTGAGGTCACGGCCTCGCCGCCCCCGGCTGCCCAGGTCCAGGCCGCATCCGCGACGGCCCTGAACTTCACGCCGGTCGCCGACAGCGCCATGGTGGCCACCGGATCCCTGACCACGCAGCCGTGGGGAACGCAGATCGACTGGCAGTGCACGTACACGCCGTCCCCGGCCGACTACGCTTTGCCGGGCGGTCTCCGCACGCCGGAGGAGTACGGATTGGTGGTTGTCGACTCCCGCGGCGCCACGACCCAGGTGGCCACTTGGACAGCAACGCCGGGGACAGTGGCGACGCCGACGGCCACCACGGTTGTCCCGAGAGCCGATATCCGCAGCATTGAAATCCGTGCCGTCGCGAGCGGCAAGACGCTGCTGGCTGCGCACCCGTAGCGCCGGATCAGCGGCGCGGCGCCGGATGGATGGCCAGGACTCCATTGCAGGGACAATGGAGGCGTGACTTCCGCGACCGCACCCCTGGACCCAGCCTGCGCGAAGGGGCTTTTCGATCTCGGCGCCATCGGGGCGGGCCTGGCTTTTGCTGAATCGCTGGGAGCCCTCGCGGCGGCATTGCAGGCCGGCGGTGCGGGGGCGTCCGCGGTGGTGCAGGCGCCTCCTGGGACAGGCAAGACAACACTGGTGCCGCCGCTGCTCGCCAACATCGCCGCCGGCGTGGGGGGCGGGCGCCCGCGGATCGTGGTCACCCAGCCGCGCCGCGTCGCTGCCCGTGCGGCCGCCCGGCGCATGGCCGCCCTGGACGGCACCCGGCTCGGCGACCGCGTGGGCTACACGGTCCGCGGGGAACGCCAGACCGGCCCGGGTACCGTGATCGAGTTCGTTACCCCCGGCATCCTGTTGCGCCGCCTCCTCGCGGACCCGGGGCTCGAGGGCACGGACGCCGTGATCCTCGATGAGGTCCACGAACGCGGGCTGGAGACCGACCTACTCGTTGGCATGCTCGCCGAAGTCCGCCAGTTGCGCGGCGACCTCGCCCTCGTCGCCATGTCGGCCACCCTCGATGCCCCCCGCTTCGCCGCCCTGATTGGAGACGCACCGATCGGTGGGGCGGCGGACGGAAACGACGACGACGGCGGCGGCCCGGCACCGGTCATCGACTGTCCGTCCGTGCTGTTTCCGCTGGACGTGGAATGGGCCCCCGCGCCGGCGCCGCGGCTGGATGAGCGGGGCGTGGCCCGGGCCTTCCTGGACCATGTGGCCGACACGGCAGCGGCCGGGCACGCGGCCGCGTTGGCTGGCGGACGGGATCTGGACGCCCTGGTGTTTGTTCCCGGCGCCTGGGAGGTTTCCTACGTGGCTGCGCGGCTCCGCGGCCGGAGCCGCGCCGAGGTTCTTGAACTCCACGGCCAGGCCCCGCCGGCGGAGCAGGACCGCGCCGTCTCCGGGCGTGAGCCCGGCGGGGCTGCCCGGATCATCGTTTCCACCGCACTCGCCGAGTCCTCCCTCACTGTTCCGGGCGTCCGGCTGGTTATCGATTCCGGGCTGTCCCGCGAGCCGCGGCGCGACGCCGGCCGCGGAATGTCCGGACTCGTGACGGTGTCCTGCTCCCGGGCGTCCGCGGACCAGCGTGCCGGCCGTGCCGCACGCCAGGGCCCGGGCACGGTGATCCGCTGCTATGACCAGCGGGCCTTTGGCGCTGCGCCGGCGCACCCGACGCCGGAGATCGCGGCAGCTGACCTGACAGGCGCCGCCCTGGTCCTGGCCTGCTGGGGAGCCCCCGGCGGCCGGGGACTGGCGCTGCCGGACGCGCCGCCCCGGGCCGCGATGGACGAGGCCGTCGAAGTGCTGCGGGAACTCGGCGCCGTCACCGCGGACGGTCACGCAACCGAGGTGGGCAAGATCCTGGCCCGGGTCCCGACTGATCCCCGGCTGGCCCGCGCCCTGCTGGACGGCGCCGCGACGGTGGGCTACGGCACGGCGGCCGAGGCCGTTGCCCTGGTCTCGGGGGACCAGCGCGCACCGGGCGCAGACCTCACCAGGCTGCTTGCCGCGCTGCGGACGGGCCGGGATCCCGGATCCCGGCGCTGGTCGGAGGACGTCCGGCGGATGGAGTCAATCGCCAGGCAGGAATCCACCGGTGGCGGGCACCAGAAGCCATCCGGCGCCGCGCCGGTTGCGTCTGCTGGGGCCGTTGGTGCCGCGGAGGCGGTCGGGTTCGTCGTCGCCCTGGCTTTCCCGGACCGGGTGGCGCGCCGCGTTCCGGGCCAGGGGCCGGCGCAATACCTGCTGACCTCCGGAACGCGGGCCGGGTTGCCGGCCGGCAGCGCCCTGTCCGGGCACGAATGGCTGGGAGTGGCCGAAGTGTCCCGCGCACAAGGGCGCGACGCCGCGGGGACCGGTGCCGTCATCCGCTCTGCGGCGCCGCTGACGGCGGACACCGCAGAGGCCGCCGCCGGCAACCTCCTGAGCGACACGCTGCAGGCGCGGTTTAGCCAGGGCCGGGTCTCGGCCCGGCGGGAGCGCCGCCTGGGCGCGATCGTGCTCTCGTCCACCCCGGTACGGCCTCCTGCGGAGGAGGGCCGCGCAGCCGTGGCCCGCGCCCTGGCCAGCGAGGGGCTGGCCACCATCGGATGGTCGAACGCGGCGGACGGCTTGCGCCGCCGTCTTGCCCTGCTGCACCGGGAGCTGGGCGGGGCATGGCCCGACGTTTCCGAGCCGGCGTTGCTGGCCCGGCTTGAGGACTGGCTGGCCCCGGAGCTCGCGGCGTTGGCCGGCGGGGCATCGACGGGCGGGATCGACCTCGCAGGCCCGCTGAGCCGGCTGCTGCCGTGGCCCGAGGCGGCCCGGCTGGGCGAACTGGCACCCGAGTCGCTGGCGGTCCCCAGCGGATCCCGGATCCGGATCGACTACCCGGACGCGGCAGACGCCACCGGCCGGCCCGTAGTGGCCGTCAAGCTGCAGGAGTGCTTTGGCTGGGCCGAGACGCCGCGGCTGGCCGACGGGCGCGTGCCGGTGCTGTTCCATCTGCTCTCGCCGGCCCGCCGGCCCCTGGCCGTGACAGACGATCTCGCATCCTTCTGGTCCGGGCCGTACGCCCAGGTCCGGGCCGAAATGCGCGGCCGCTATCCACGGCATCCGTGGCCTGAAGACCCATGGACAGCGCCCGCGACAGCCCGGACCAAGCCGCGGAACTGACGCCGGACCGGCAGCCCGGCGCTGCCAACTGACCACTCGCGCCGCCCGGGCAACAGGGGCATGATGAAGGAGCACGACACCGGCGGGCCTCCCGGCCCGCGGGACGTCGGGCAAACAGGTCGGGCAAACAGGCCGGTCAAACGGGCCGGTCAAACAAAAATCAGCCACGCGATGAAGAGTGATGGCCATGCACCTTGCGTTCGTCTCCATTCCCGCCTACGGACACGTGAACCCGACCCTGCCGCTGGTGGCGGAGCTCGTGGCCCGGGGGCACAGGGTCACATATTTCACGTCCGCCGACTTCGGACCGCTGATCCGCAAGGCCGGCGCGAACTTTCACGCGTCCGGCGGGAACTGGATGGCATCGCTGCCCGCCCTGGGGCCCGGGCAGCGGGCACAGGCGCACCTGATGCTGCCGATCATGCACCGCGTGTTCGAGGACCTCAGAACCAGCTTTCCGGCGTTGGTCGATCAACTCCGCCAGGACCCGCCGGACGCTATCTGCTTTGACGCGATGACGCTTAGCGGCAGCATGGCGGCGGAAAAGATCGGTGCCCCGGCCATTGCCCTCATGCCCACCTATGCCACCAACGAGCACTTCTCGCTGAGATCGCTGATGCCTGCCCCGCCACCGGACGGCGCCGATGAGATGGCCAAGGTTGCGCTGGCCATGGGCCGATTGCTGGCGGAGTTCGCGGCCGGGCAGGGCGTGCGGACACCGCGGATGTTCGATGGTCCGCCTGCGCCGTTCAACATCGTGTTCCTACCCCGCGAATTCCAGCCCATGGGGGCGACCTTCGATGACCGGTTCCGGTTTGTGGGTCCCAGCGTCGGCGGCCGGGATACCGACGGCGAATGGGAGCGTGAGGGAACGGGACCGCTGTTGTTCATTTCCCTGGGCACCACCCCGCTGAACCGCCGGCCGGACTTCTTCCGGATGTGCCTTGATGCCTTCGGCGGAAGCGAGTGGGACGTCGCGATGGCCGTTGGGGACCAGACCAGCGTGGCCGATCTCGGCACGATTGCGCCGAACGTCCGGGTCCGGCCGTTCTTCCCGCAGTTGCAGGTACTGCGCCAAACCGCAGTCTTCATCACCCACGCCGGCATGAATTCGACCATGGAAGCGCTGTATTACGCCGTCCCAATGGTGGCCGTGCCCCAGCAGCCGGAACAGGCGGCCACCGGCCGCCGGCTGGAAGAACTGGGTCTGGGCAGGCGCCTTGCGCCGGAGGACGTCGGGTCCGACGCGCTCCGGGCCGCGGTCACCGCGGTCCATACGGACGAGCAGGTCCGGCGCAACCTGGCCGCGATGCGCGATGTTGTCCGCAGCGCGGGAGGGGCCGTGGCTGCCGCCGACGCCATCGAGGCGCGTGTGCAGCACGGGGCGGGCCGGTTCGGCGACGTCGGTTAGGCCGGGCCGTGACGCCAGACCGGTCAGGGGAGCGCGGCCGCGGGATTATCGCCATGTGTTTTCAGGAAGTCGGCGACCGTCGCCGCCAGTGACGCGCCCGCCTCGTCGGCACTGCGCTTCGCGCCGGCAACGGCAAAGGAGTGGTCCCCGCCCTCGCGCCACTCCACGGTCGCGGACGGCCCGATTTTGGCCGCCACGGCCTCCAGCAGTTCCGGGGTGGCGAACGTGTCCCGCGTGCCCTGCAGGAACAGCATCGGCAGCGTCAGCCCGTAGAGGTGCTCGTCGCGGAGATTTTCCGGTTTCCCCGGCGGGTGCAGCGGGTAGCCCAGATAGACCAACCCGGCGGCAGGCATGCCTTCCGCGACGGCCATTGAGGCCATGCGTCCGCCGAACGATTTCCCGGCGGCCCACAGCGGCCGGCCCGCGGAACGGGACGCGGCGGCGGCCATGGCAGCCCGCCAGGTGGCGATGGCAGCCGGCGGCCGGTCCGGGAATTTTCGTCCTGCCTCGCGGTAGGGGAAGTTGAAGCGCAGGGTGGCGACGCCGAGTTCGTTCAGGGCGCGGGTGAAGCCCACAAGGAACGGATGGTCCATTCCCGCCCCGGCGCCGTGGGCAACAACCAGGGTTGCGAAGGAGTCCTCGGGGCCGGCAAAGACGCCCGACACTGCGGCGTCGCCGACTTCAAGGGTGATCGGGAACTCGGGCGTTGTCATGTGTCCATCATGCCGGGTGGACAGCTGTTCCGCTCTTCAACTGTCCACGCCGCCGGGGTAGGTTGTCCCCATGGCCAAGGAAGAAGTCCACCTCACCGTCAGCGGTCCGCACGGCGACCGGGAGTTGCGGGTGTCCAGCCCGGCGAGAGTTCTCTGGCCCGGCCCGGGACTGACCAAGCTGGACCTGGCCCGGTACCTGGTGGACGTCGGGGACGCCTTCCTGGCCGCGAACGGGGACCGGCCGGTAACGCTCCAGCGGTTCAAGGACACGGTGGACGGCGAGCAATTCTTCTCCAAGAACCCTCCCAAGGGTGCCCCGGACTTCATCCGCGCGGTCGACGTCGTCTATCCAAGCGGACGTACGCATCCCCAGCTGGTCATTGACGAAATCGCCGCCGCGGTGTGGGCGGTGCAGATGAATACGGTGGTCTTCCACCCCTGGGCCTCCCGGGCCGGCAAACCGGATTATCCGGACGAGTTGCGGATCGACCTCGACCCGCAGCCCGGTACCGGGTTCGTCGATGCCGTTCCGGTTGCACGGGAGTTGCGGCGCGTACTCGCGGAGGCCGGGCTGGAGGCCTTCATCAAGACCTCGGGGAACCGGGGGCTTCACGTCTTTGCCCCGATCGAGCCGACCCGGGAGTTCCTGGACGTGCGTCACGCCGTCATCGCGGCAGCCCGCGAACTCGAGCGTCGGATGCCCGCGCAGGTCACCACCGCGTGGTGGAAAGAGGAACGCGGCGCCCGCATCTTCGTCGACTTCAACCAGGCGAACCGCGACCGTACGATCGCGGGGGCCTACAGCCCGCGCGCACTCGCCAACGCGACGGTGTCGTGCCCGATCCGCTGGGAAGAGCTCGGGACCGTCGACCCGGCTGACTTCACGATCGCCACCGTTCCGGAGCGGCTCAAAGTTTCCGGCGATCCGTGGGAGGGCATGCATGCAGGCGGCGCCGGCTCCGTCGATCTTTTGCTGGAATGGTGGAACAGGGACCTCGAAGCCGGGCTGGGGGAGCTGCCGTTCCCGCCGGACTTCCCGAAGATGCCGGGGGAACCGCCGCGGGTGCAGCCGAGCCGGGCGCGCAACAGCGGCTGAGGCTGCCCGCGCGGACGGGCAACACCCGCCGGCCCATCCGTGGCCGCTCCTGCATCGAATTACCGGCATGAGCAAGTCGGAGAAGAAGAACCTGCGGTATTGCGACTACTACTGCTTCATGTCGCTGAAGGACTTCGCGGCCTGGGTCGACGCCGACGACGACCGGGAACCCGCCATGTCCTACGCCGGGACCCCTACCAGGTAAGTTCCTGGGCCTTTATTACGTAGTGGCCGTCCCGCTCGGTGAACGTGGCCCGGTACCCGCGTTTGACCCCGTTAACCACCATCTGGCAATCCGTATGCGTGTTGACTTTGATATCCGGGAAGTTCTTGCACTCCACTTCGGAAATCGTGACACCAGGGTCCGTGGGTTTGGCGCGGGCCTTGATCCGCTCGGCCAGAACCTTGCCGCTGGTTTGCGGATCGAAGACCACCACCGACGGCGGGGCTGTCGCCGTCACCGTGGTTGTGGGGCCCGGTATGGCCGGGGGAGCGCCGCAACCCGTCATCAGGAGCGCCGCGCCCAGGCTTGCTGCACATGCAGTTCTGAATAAGTTCATCGTCGATCAAGTCCGTCCGACGCCCGACCACAGGGCTGCCCGAGACCCAGGCTGCCAGACCCAACGATGCCCGGACGGGCTTGGGGAATCCTTGGCCCTGCGGCCGCGGTGCTAGCGGTGGGAACGGACAGTGCGAAGAATGCCGCGGATCGAAACGCCAACGGCGCACACCAGAGGGGCCAGCGCCACCAGAAGGACGACGGTGTTGGGCCGGAACGTCATGCGGCCGGAGGAGCCCTTGGCGTAGACGCCCAGGGGCAAGACGAAGCCGCCGCCCCCGCCTCCACTTCCGCCGCTGCCGGGCTGGGCGTCTTCCGGGCTGCTGCCTCCGCCGAAGCCGAAGGACACCACCGCTACCGGGACGATCTCTTCTCCTGCGATGTTCACGGCGGGCCCGTAGGCCCGGGACACACCGACATTCTTGAACGTGTCCACGAGGGACGAGAAAGACTCAGACATGGGACACACCATAGGCAACAGCACCCCCACGCGCCAGAGGCGTCCGCCGCTGATGCTTTGGGCAGGCGTGGTGTGCAGGGAAGACGGGAGGGGGCGGGGAAAGGAATCGGAACCAAAGCTCTGGTTGCCGGGCGTGTCATGCCCTTAGATTTGGAACTGGCGGGCTCAGCCCGCAGCACCGGAGACGAGGCACTGGAATTGAGGCACTGGACATGACGGCATCCACGAATGCGGCTTCACGGCTGGCTGACGCGCTGGCGATCATCCTTGGCACCGACGGCATCCCCCTGCGGCTGAAGGCCTGGGACGGCTCGGAAGCGGGACCGGAAGACGCTCCAGTCGTCGTTTTCCGGTCCCGGCGGGCACTTCGACGGATGCTGTGGTCCCCGGGGCAGCTTGGACTGAGCCGCGCCTACGTGGCCGGCGATATCGAGGCACCCGGCGACATCTTCGCCGCCTTCGCGGCCATCAGTGCGGCGGGAAAGTTCGCCGAGCCCGGCCCGTTCCGGCCGCCGACGCCCGGCGAGGTGTTCGCGCTGGTCAAAACAGCCGTCCGGCTCGGCGCGCTCGGAACGAACCCGGCGCCGCCGCCGGAGGAAGCGCGCGTGAGCCGGCACGGCCGGCGGCATTCCAAGGGGCGCGATGCCGCGGCCATTTCCCACCATTATGACGTCGGGAACGACTTTTACGCCCTCGTCCTGGGCCCTTCCATGGTGTACTCGTGCGCGGTCTGGGAGTCGGACGAGACCGGGCTAGACGCCGCCCAGAACGCCAAGCTCGATCTGGTCTGCCGCAAGTTGGGGCTCCAGCCGGGCATGCGGGTGCTGGATGTGGGATGCGGTTGGGGCAGCCTGGCGCTGCATGCCGCGCAACACTATGGGGCCGACGTCGTCGGGGTGACGCTCTCGGTCGAACAGGCGGCCCGGGCCCGCAAGCGGGCGGCCGACGCCGGACTCACGGACCGGGTGGACATCCGGGTGCAGGACTACCGCGACGTGGACGACGGGCCGTTCGACGCGATCAGCTCCATCGGCATGTCAGAGCACGTAGGGCGCGAGCAGATCCAGCACTATTCTTCCCTCTTGCAGGGCCTGCTCCGCCCGGGAGGACGGCTGCTCAACCACGCGATTTCCTGGAACGCCGGCGCGACCCCGCCGGACCCTGACTCCTTCATTCCCCGTTATGTATTCCCGGACGGCGAGATGCTCAGCCTCTCGGAGATGGTCGCGGCACTCGAATCGGCCGGCCTGGAGATCATGGACGTCGAGGCGTTGCGGCCCCACTATGCCCTGACGCTCAGGGCCTGGGTGCGGAACCTGGAGGAGCACTGGGACGAGGCCGTGCGCTTGGCCGGGCTGGGAAGGGCCCGGGTGTGGCGGCTCTACATGGCCGCGAGCGCACTCGGCTTCGAGGCTGGCATCACGGGCGTGAACCAGATCCTGGTCCAGCGCCCGGGCGGCGCGGAACCCCCATTGCGCCGTTCGGCCTGGATGTGAGGCCCGGTCCTGGACGTTCAGGCCGTGTGCCGAAGGCTGACCCGCGGACCGCACGAAGCTAGGCTGTCATCATGAGCAATACCGAAGTCGCGCCCCAGGAAATCCTCTGCGAAACGGACAGGACCTGCGCCGGCGTCGAACTCCTGGTTCCGCGGCAGGTCCCGCTGGGCGGCCCGCGCGCGATGGATGTGCGGCGCACCCTTCCGCAGCGCCAGCGCAGCCTCATTGGGGCGTGGTGCTTCCTGGACCACTACGGCCCGGACCAGGTCGGCGATTCCGGCGGCATGAAAGTCCCGCGCCACCCGCACACCGGTCTTCAAACCGTCAGCTGGCTGTTCACAGGCGAAATCGAGCACCGGGATTCGGCCGGCTTCCACGCAGCGGTGCGGCCCGGTGAAGTGAACCTCATGACCGCCGGCCGCGGCATCAGCCATTCGGAATTTTCCACCCCGGACACCACCGTCCTGCACGGGGCGCAGCTGTGGGTGGCGCTGCCGGACACGGCACGCCACATGGCGCCCACCTTTGAGCACTACCGTCCGGAGCCGGTCAGCGGAAACGGCTGGACCATGCGCGTCTTCCTGGGCGCACTCGCCGGGTCCGTCTCGCCCGTCACCACCCACACGCCCCTGCTCGGTGCCGAGCTCCTGCTCGAAGCGGGGACGGAGCTGACGCTCGCAACAGATGCGTCCTTCGAACACGGCCTGCTCGTGGACTCGGGCAACCTTGCCCTGGACGGGCAGCCGGTCCCGACGGACAACCTCGCGTACCTGCCCGTCGGCCACGGGTCCCTGACCCTGGTCGCGGGCAGCGAGGGAGCCCGCGTTCTCCTCATTGGCGGAGAGCCGCTGGGCGAAAAAATCGTGATGTGGTGGAACTTCGTCGGCCGCAGCCATGAGGAGATCGTCGCGTACAGGGACCAGTGGCAGTCCGAGATCGGCGCGGACGCCGGCACTGCGGACTCCGGCGCGGACGCCGGCACTGCGGACTCCAGCGCGGGCGCCGGCACTGAGGACTCCGGCGCGGACGCCGGCGGGCGAGCATCCGACCTGCGGTTCGGCCCGTTCCCGCCCGGCGGCCCCGCCGCTCTCCCTGCCCCGGCCCTGCCGAATGCCCGCATCCGGCCCCGCGGCTGACCTGTTCATTCCGGCAGGCCCATACTGGCAAGCCCAGCCAGCCCTGCACCCGTAAGCCCGACTGCCTGGCCAATCCGGCCCGCTCAAGGAGACCATATTGACCACGATCACCATCAGTAACAACCCGCAGCGCAGCCGTTTCGAAGTGCTCGACGCCGGCACCGTGATCGGCCAGGCCTCTTACGTGGACGACGTCGGGGCGGGCCAGCGGATTTTCTACCACACGGAGATCAACGAGGAATATGGCGGCCGCGGGCTGGCCGGGGTGCTGGCCGAGCAGGCACTCGATGAGACTATCGCCGCGGGCCTCACGATCGTTCCGGTGTGTCCCTACATCAAGAAGTACTTGGGCAAGCACCCGGGCTATGCGGCCCACGTGGTACCGCCGGCCCCGGCGCATCTGCGGTTCCTGAGCGCCTCGCTGGCCCAACGCGTCCGGCAGTAGCCGCTCCGGGACACACCTGCGCCTCTGGACTCACGTGTGTGCGATGAACCGCTCCACACGCCGGTCCGGGATGAGCCAGATCGCGGCGACCACCGAATAGGCGGCGATCCCCAAGAGCGGGTTCACCAGGCTGAGCCCCATCCCGGCGATGTAGAGCGCCGGCGATCCCTTGCCCTTCCAGTCCTGCCCCATGGCCCGGTCCAGCGCGCCGCCGCGTCCCTGCTGGCGGATCAGGGTTGTTTTCAGGATGTAGTAGGCAATGGCGGCGAACAGCAGGTCCAGCCCATAGACGAGGACGGGTACCTCCGCCAGGCCCGTGTCATTTATCCACCGGGTGGTGAAGGGGATGAGGGAGAGCCAGAACAGCAGATGCAGGTTTGCCCAGAGCACCCCACCGTTGATCCGCCCGGCCAGATGCAGCATGTGGTGGTGGTTGTTCCAGTAGATCCCGACATAGATGAAGCTCAGCAGGTAGCTGAGCAGCGTTGGAAGCTCGTGAAGCAGGGCCGGCCAGGTCGGTTCGGCGGGGACGTGAAGCTCCAGCACCATGATGGTGATGACGATCGCCAGCACGCCGTCGCTGAACGCCTCCAGCCGGTTCTTGTTCATGGGCCGCCTTTAGTCAGGGCATCGTGGCAGATGCAACGAGGAACTGCCGACGCCGTGACGTGCGGTTCGTAAGTAAGGGTACTAGTCCGGGGTCCCTGCTTCGAGTTCTTCCTCCGCCATTTCGAGGGCAAAGCCCAGCGCCTGGACGAGATTGGTGGTCGCCGCCACGATCCGGGGAGTGCCGACGATGGGTGCAACGGCGATCAGGATGCCCCGGACATCCTCCAAGGTGATGCCGACGTCTACGGCGGTACCGGCGTTGAACAGGTAGGAGGCGCCCGGGGCGTCGACTGCCGCGAGCGCCGCAATCCGGGCCAGCATCAGTTCGCGAGGCTCAAGGGTGGAGCGTTCGAGCGAAACGGCGGTGATGTCGGCGAGGACGGCGAGAACAGGTGCTTCTTCTTCGGCCATGGTTATGTCTCCATCTGGTTTCAGTGTTGTGCGCCGAGTGACGCGACGTGAGCGGATCGGCCCGACTCGTCATGAACGTAACCCGCCACGACCAGGGGTGGCATCACCCGAACCGCATGAATCGATTGGTCAGTGGCCCGGCTGCGGAACAGATGGCGTTTTGAGCCTGCGCTGCGGGATCCATCAGCGATGCGTTGACGATGGGCCGGTTCGGGGCCAGAATCGCAGTAGCTTGAGCCGAGACGCAGTGGCGCGCTCGGCGGGGACTGACCCAGGCAAGCAGTGCCGGTGGCGGTTCCGGACCTAACAGGGAGGTCGCCGATCATGGCCGAGACCAAAAAAGTCAAGCATCCGAGTGTCGAGGAGCGTGCTGCGAAGGGCAAGGGCCGCCGGGAAAAGACGCCCGTCTCCGCCCACACTGGGTGGAAACCCGCGTCCGATCGCCCGGATCCGGTCGCGCTGCTTGAGGAACAGAACCTCACCCGCGAACAAGACCTCGTGCCGGTGCGTCACGGCCGGATGCTGGTCTCACCGTTCACGTTCTACCGGGGCGCCGCCAAGATCATGGCAACCGATCTGAAAGACACTCCCCGGGCCGGCCTGGTGTCCCAACTGTGCGGGGACGCCCATCTTTCCAACTTTGGCGTCTTCGCCTCACCAGAGCGGACCCTGTTGTTCGATCTCAACGATTTCGACGAAACTCTGCCCGGCCCATTCGAGTACGACGTCAAACGCATGGCCGCGAGCTTCACCATCGCGGCGCGGAACAACGCGTTCACCAAGGAAGAAACGCACGACGCGACACTCACCGCCGTTCGTGCTTACCGCGAAGCGATGGCAGAGTTCGCACAGATGGGCACCCTGGACATCTGGTACGCCCGCCTGTCCGAGGAACAGCTGATGGAGACCATCGACCTGGCCGTCGCAACCCAGAAGGGCAAGGCCCTCAAGAAGACTGCCCAGGGCATGGAAAAAGCGGCAAAGGCGAACGTCGCGAAGGCCCACACCCGGGACAGCCTTCAGGCACTGTCCAAGCTCGGCGAGCGCGTGGACGGTAAGTACCAGATCGTCAGTCAGCCGCCGATCGTCATCCCCGTCCGGGAACTGGCAGATACGTACGGTATGTCAGGCGAGGAGGTTGAGAAGGCTGTTCGTGACCAGCTCCGGTCCTACCGGGCCACACTGCCGGATGACCGGCGACACCTTCTCGAGCAATTCGAAGTCATCGACGTCGCCCGCAAGGTCGTGGGCGTCGGCAGCGTCGGCACCCGGGCCTTCATCGTCCTGCTCCAAGGACGCGATCAACAGGACCCCTTGTTCCTCCAGGTCAAGGAGGCGACGAGGTCGGTGCTCGAGGACCACTTGCCGAAGAGCAAGTTCAAGCAGCCGGGCGAGCGCGTGGTGCAGGGCCAGCGGATGATGCAGGCCGCGAGTGACATCTTCCTGGGGTGGACCAAGGGGGTACAGGACAACCGGTACCTGTATTGGCGCCAACTGCGTGACATGAAGGGCTCAGCCGTTGTGGAAGGGATGAAGCCGCTCGGCATGACCTTCTATGCCGACGCCTGCGGCTGGACGCTGGCGCGGGCCCACGCCCGGTCCGGCGACCCCATCGCGATCGCGTCCTACCTCGGTAAGAGCGACAAGTTCGAACGCTCCATCAGCGATTTTTCCGAGCGGTACGCGGACCAGAACGAAAAGGACTACCAGGCCTTCGCCGACGCGGTTCGCTCCGGCCGTCTGGAAGCTACTGAGGGCCTCTGATTCCGGATGTTCAGCAGAAGGCGCCGCCGTGGGTGAACGGCTCGAAGGACGGCAGGTTTCGCTCTGGATCGCCACAACCGGTACCACCCGCTATCCCTCCCTGGACACGGATCTTGAGGTCGACGTCGCCGTCGTCGGGGGAGGGATCGCCGGCCTGACGGCGGCGCTGGCCCTCAAGCGCGCCGGCAGCACCGTCGCGGTCCTGGAGGCAGCGCGCATTGGCACCGGCGTCACTGGGCACACCACCGGAAAGGTCACCTCCCTGCACCGGCTGGCCTACACCGAACTCGCGGACCGGCACGGACCGGACGTCGCGGGCACGTACGGGCAGGCCAACCAGGCCGCCATCGAGCACATTGCGCGTGTCGTCGCGGAGGAGGGCATCGACTGCGACTTCCGCAGGGTATCCAATTACACCTACGCAGAATCCGACGACGCCCTCGCCCGGGTCCGCGGCGAGGCGGCCCTGGCCGGGCGGCTCGGCCTGCCAGCCGTCTTTACCTCCGAGGTGCCGCTGCCGTTCGGTGCCCGGGGCGCAGTCCGGTTCGACGGCCAGGCGCAACTTCACGCGGTCAAGTACCTCCAAGGCCTCGCCCGCGCCGTGGACGGGAGCGGAAGCCACGTACTGGAGGACTCGCGCGTCACCTCGGTCCAAGACGGGGTGCCCGCCGCCGTCGGGACCGGGAGCGGCACCGTCCGGGCGCGCGAGGTGATCATTGCCACCAACGTCCCCGTTGGCGACGCCGGCCTGTTTGCCGAGCGCTGCTACCTGCACCGTTCCTACGTCGTTGCCAGCCTGGCGCCCGCCGTGCCCCTGGAGGGGACCTTCATCAGCGTCGACGGGCCGATGCGCTCCATCCTGGCGATCGACATTGAGGGTTCCCGATTCGTTCTCACCGGCGGCGAGGGGCACCGTGCCGCCGAGGCCAGCGATGCCGCCGAGCGGTACCGCCGCCTCGCGGCTTTCTCCCGGGAACGCCTCGGCACCGGGGAGACCAGCTTCCGCTGGTCCACGCAGGACAACATGCCCGTCGACGGGTTGCCCTACGCCGGGACTTTGACTCCGACGGCGGCGCACCTTCATGTGATCACCGGCCTGCGCAAATGGGGCCTGACCAACGGCACCGCGGCCGCCCTGATCCTGGCCGACACCCTGTCGGGCCGTCACAACCCCTGGGCCGCGGTATTCGATACCAACCGCCCTTCCGCCGGCCAGGCCGGCGGGGTGCGGCAGCAACCGGACCAGCCGCCCCCACACCGGCTGCCGGATCAACCGGCCGTCGCCGGGCTGCGACCCGGCGAAGGCACCGTCGTGGAGATCGACGGCGAAATGACCGCCGTCTACGCTGGCGCTGCCGGGGGGATCCTCGCCGTCTCGGCCATCTGCACGCATCTGGGTTGCACGGTCGCGTTCAACGCGGACGATTCGACGTGGGACTGCCCCTGCCACGGCTCGCGGTTTTCCGCCGACGGCGCCGTCATCCAGGGCCCGGCGACGATGGACCTGGCGCCGAGACCCGCACCGCGTTAGGTTCCTGCCGGTGTTCCGGCCCGTATGGCGGGGGAGCCGGCGGCCGAAGCGCGGCTTGCCCGGAGCCGTTCCAGCTTGACCACGTCCCGCCCGAATGAAAAGGCCAGCAGCCCAAGCGCCGGCCCGAGCACCATGGCTCCCAGCGGCGGAGGCACCCCCGGCAACAGGGCGAACAGCAGGGCGGCCGGCTGGACGGCTCCGATGACCCTGCGGACGGTGCTGGACGGCAGCGGGTTCTTCAGGAACGGCCGGAACCGGGCCGCTGCGAGGAACGCGTAGTACATCAGGCCGATGCCCAGGGGCCACAGGCCCAACTTTCCCGCCGCCGCGCAGGACAGCACCAGGACCAGCGCGGCGTCCGTATCCGAATCCAGGCGTGAACCCTCGGCCGTGGCACAACCCGTGAACCGGGCCACCCGTCCGTCGACGGCATCGAGCAGGAATGCGGCCGCGCCCAGGACCACCACCAGAAGGCTTGGTCCGGTTCCGGCTCCGGCGATCAACCCCACCACCGTTTCGGCGGCACAGCAGGCCACGATGCCGGCCCTGCCGAGGGTGACGCGGTCCGCGGGGGTGGAAAAACGGGGTTTCCGCCGCAGAACGGAGCTGGCGGCCCGGGAGATCACCGCGGCCCCCGCCGCCAGGGCCAGGAGCCAGGGAACAGGATCCGTGAGGACCGCCGCGCCGAGCCAGGCCCACACCACGAGATAGGCGCCGACGGCGGTGCCGGCATCCGCCACGGCACGGCGGGCGGCTGCCGATCCCGGCCCGGTCTGCCCTGGCGCCGGGGAAGCGGTGCCCCTCGTCGGTTCTGCAGGCCGGATTCCAGGCACGTTTGCCGACCCCGTGCCTGTAGACGCCGTGTCCTCTTGTTTCGTGCCTTCTGCAAACGACTTCAGCCTGAACCACCCCGCCCACATGCTAGCAAGTCCGCGGCCCGGGGTTGGTCAATGCTTGGACTGGGTGCCCTGCCCGTTCGTCCGCCGTCCGGCCCGGACGAAACCGATGGCTGCCAGGACGGCTCCGGCGCCTTCAGCCACGGCGCTGACAGACTTTTCGAAGAACCAGATGGGCTCGTACATGGCCGGGAAAGGCCCGAACGCGGGAATATTCACATAACGGTATGCCACCACGGCCATGAAGGCGCTCAGCGCGACGACGAATGCGACGGCGAAGGCCGCCCTGCTGCCGCGCAGCAGCACGTACAACCCGGCCAGCACAGCGGCAGCTGATTCCAGCAGGAACAGGTTCCCTTGGCCGATTCCCGCGGAGTTGCCCGCCTGGTAGCCCGGGGCCAGGTGGATGTGGACGGCTGCGTCAATGAACAGGGCAACGGCCGTGAGGATTCGCAGTGTCATGCCGGCCGTATGGACCCGCACGGCCCGTCCGGGGCTCTGGGCGCTCATTTGACCACCAGCGTCCCGTGCATGCCCGGATGGTAGGTGCAGTGATACGCGTAGGATCCGGGCTTCGTCGGCGCGGTGAAGGTGGCAGTGCCGCCGCCCTTGACCTGGGCATCGAACGCTGAGCCTTCGTCAGCCGTGACCGTGTGCGCCGCGGCATCCATGTTGGTTACGGTGACCGCCGCGCCGGGGGCCACGGTGAGCGGGTCGCCGTAGGCGAAGTCCTTGATGGTGATGGTGGTGGCGGCGGCGGTGCCCGCCGTCGGGCCGGCCCCGTAGGCGGGGCCGGGTGGGGGCGCCGACGTCGACGCCGGCGATCCGCTGCCGCCGGCGCACCCGCCGGCGCCCAGCAAGATCAGGAGCAACCATAGCGATGACAGCTTCCGACGAGCATTCATTGCGCACCACCCCGAGCGGCTTGAGGAAACGAGCGGATGAACGTACTAGCTATATTGTGCGCCTGACCGGCACGAATGGAACCAGTCTGCGTCGAACGCCGGTCCGGGACAGCCCGGGGAGATAGCGTAGTCCCTGGCATGCATCCTGCAGCCGAGGGAGGAAAATGGCGTGAAGCGTAAGAAGCCCTGGTCCGCATCGCTCACGGTGCTGATTGCCTTTGCAGCGAACGTCCTTGTCGCGGCAGCCAAGACAGTGGCCGCTCTTGTCTCTGGCTCGGCGTCCATGACTGCCGAGGCGGCCCACTCCTGGGCCGATACCGGCAACCAGGTCTTCCTGCTCATCGCCGAACGGAAAGCCGCGCGGAAACGCGACAAAGCCCACCCCATGGGTTACGGGCGCGAGGCCTACGTATGGTCAATGATCGCCGCCTTTGGCTTGTTTACGGCCGGCGCGGTGGTGTCGGTGATGCACGGCATCCAGCAGCTGATCACCCCGGAACCGCCAGGTGACTATGGGATCGCCTACCTGGTGCTGGCCATCGCGTTCGTCCTTGAAGGCGTGTCCTTCATCCAGGCGTTCCGGCAAAACCGGAAGGCGGCGCGAGAGCTGGACCGGAACACCCTGGAGCAGGTCCTCAAGGGCTCCGACCCCACGCTGCGCGCCGTCTTCGCCGAGGATGGGGCAGCGCTTGTTGGCCTGCTCATCGCCTTCGCCGGGATATTCCTGCACCAGGTCACGGGGTCCTCCGTGCCGGACGCCGTGGGGTCCATTCTGGTGGGCATCCTCCTGGCCGTGGTTGCCGTCGTGCTGATCGACCGGAACCGGCGCTTCCTGGTGGGGCAAGCCGTGACCGGCGATATCGAGGGCACCATGGCCCGCCGCCTCCTCGAGCACCCAGCGATCGAACGCATCACGTACCTGCATCTCGAATACGTCGGCCCGCGCAAGCTTTACGTCGTGGCGGCCGTGGACATACAGGGGGACCTCCGGGAACACGACGTCGCCGTGGCCCTACGCCGCGTTGAACGCGAACTTGAGGACCACGAAACGGTGGAAGAGGCCGTCCTGACACTCGCCACCGCGGACGAGCCCTCGTTGGTCTTCCCCGCCGTTTGAGCACAACGCCGACCGCCGGGTCCGGTCCTTCGGCCGGCTCAGGTGCCGGCCGCCGTCGCGTCCATGCCGGCCGGTGGCTGCAGGCGGGCCCCGGAGGCCAGCAGCGCCTCGAGAACGGGGGACGGGCTGGGACTGGCCAGAAAGAAGCCCTGGCCCATGTCGCAGCCGAGCGAGCGCAGGAGATCCAGCTGCCCGGTGTGCTCGATGCCCTCGGCGATGACAGCCAGGTCCAGTTTCCGGGCTACTTCCAGAATGCCCTCGAGCATCGCCGCGGCCGGGGCGTCCCCAGGCAGCCCGGACAGGAAGGCACGGTCGATCTTGAGAATGTCCGCGGGCAGCGCAGCGAGCGTGCTGAGCGAGGAGAAGCCGGTCCCGAAGTCGTCGATTGCGATGCGGACGCCGAAGCTCTTCAGCCGGTTCAGGGCAGCGACCCCGCCGTCGGCGCTCGTGGCCAGGGCCGATTCGGTGACCTCGAGGATCACCTTGTCGGCCTGCGAGGCGGGGTGGGCCAGGATGCGCTCCAGGGCTGCCAGGTTCCGGTCACTCGATAGCTGAAGAGTGGAAAGATTGACCGAGACCCAGAAGTCTTCGGCAGTGCCGGGGGACCGGCGCCAGCCGGCGACGTGACGGCTTGCGGTGTCCAGGACCCAGCAGCCGATGGGCCCTATCTCGCCGGTTTCCTCGGCCAAGGGGATGAAGTCGGCCGGTCCCAGCCGGCCCAGGGTCGGGTGCTCCCAGCGGACCAGGGCCTCCACCCCGGCGATCTCGCCGGTGCCGAGATTCACGACGGGCTGGTAGTCGAGGCGCAACTGCCCGGCCTGCACGGCTGTGGCGAGGTCCGCCCGGAGAGCGGCCCGGTAGGTCATTTCGTCATATCCCCGGGCATCGAAGAGCTGGTAGCGGCCTTTGCCGCCGTGCTTGGCCATGTACATGGCGAAGTCCGCCTGCCGCATCAACTCGGCCGGATCTGCAGTGCCGGCGTTGCGCTGGGCGGCGCCCATGCTGACGGTTACCTTCAGCCGGACGTCATCGATGCAGAAAGGGTCCCGCAGTGTGTCCTGGATGCGCCGTGCGACGTCGTCTGTCGCCGTGCCGCCCTCATCCGTCACGACGATCGCGAATTCGTCGCCGCCCAGCCGGGCGACGAGGTCATGTCCGCGCACGCAGCCCCGCAGCCGTTGGGCCAGCTGGATGAGCAACGCGTCGCCGCCCTCATGGCCCAGCGAGTCGTTGACATCTTTGAAGTCGTCGACGTCGATGACGAGCAGGCCTTCACGCCCGTCGCAGACCTCGGCGCCAGCTGTTTCCGGGTTCTTTGCCCCGGGGTCGAACGCGGCGGTGAGGCGTTCGGTGAGGACTGCCCGGTTGGCCAGTCCCGTGAGCGGGTCGTGGGTGGCGCGGAAGGTCAGCTCCAGGTGGTTGTCGTGCACGGTTGCGGCCATGGAATTGAAGGCCTCGGCCAGCTGACCAAGTTCGTCATTGCGGACAACGCTGATCCGGTGGCTGTAATCACCGGACTGCAGCTTCACGACCCCGCGGTACAGACCCTCCACAGGGCGCATCAGGTACTTGGTCATCCGCCGGCGGAAAAAGAACACCCCGCCCGCGGCCAGGGCAAAGAGGGCCGTGCGGACGGTCGATACCATCTGCTGAAGCCCGGCCCCACGGGCGACGCCGTCGTCAAGCGCGTCGAGCGAAGCGCGACGGACGTCGGCGAGCAGGGCGCGGGCCTTGGCGCTGGATTCGGCGAACGCCGGCGCCTCCGCCACTCGGTTGCCGTGGAGAGTGGCCACCTGGCTTCCCCAGAGATTGTGCGCGGACAGTCCCTCCTGCCAGGCGGCCCGGGCCCCGCGGACTGTGGCCCGCATGCCGTACGCCTCCGGCAGGATCCGGGCGGTGGCATCGAACTGGGCGGAGAGGTCCTTTTGTTGCAGCAAAAAGGCGGCCGGATCTGCGGGTCCTGCGGACAACAGCTGGAGTCCGGCTTGTTCGTGGGTCTCGATGCCGGTCCGGAGCTCGGAGATGGCCTCCGACTCGACGCGGTGCTGTGCGGCGGCGTGCTGGATCTGGTCCGTGACAAAACGGACGCCGACCAGAGTTACCGCGGCCCCTGCGAGCAGGGCAAGGATCACCAGGATGAATGCCCTGGACCATTCGCGCTGCAGGCTCCCTGCGCGGGCGGGTTTGCCGGTGCGGGGGGTACGGGTGCCCGCCGGCCCTTCAAACGGCATGGCCGGCCCGTCGGATCGTTCGGGTCCACTGGCGTCGTTGGCGGCGGCCGACGGCGGCACAGCAGCAGGGTCAGCCAAGCTGCTGGTGGATTTACGCATGATCAGCCTCCGGCCGTGTGCCGGCAATCGCCGCATCGTCAAACAGGAGCGTAGCCGAACGTGCCCCGGCTGGTCATGTCCGGCCGCCTCCCGACACTATTGTGAAGCATGTGACAGAAGTGTATTCGACGGGTGGCCCGGCGGGTAGTGTCCGGTGCCGGAACCACACCTGCCGCGCTGAACGTCCCAGGACCGGCTGAGCCGGTCCTGCCGGGGGCTCTAGCTGAGGCAGTCTGCGCAGTAGGCGTGGCCGGCCTTCTCCTTGGCCAGCTGGGACCGGTGCCGCACCAGGAAACAGGAATAGCAGGTGAATTCGTCCTCCTTTTGCGGGATGACCGTGACGGTCAGTTCCTCGCCGGACAGGTCTGCCCCCGGCAGTTCCACGCCTTCGGAGGTATCCGCCTCGTCGAGTTCGCGGACAACGCTTCGCGCGTCAGGCGCATTCGCCGAACGGAGCGCCTCCAGGGAAGCGTTGCGGGATTCCGCGACGTCGGAGCGTACTTCGTCATAATCGGTTGCCACCTGGTGATACTCATTTCAGTTGCTGGGCGTGTGATTCGGAGTCTCTCCGGATCTACTTATCTCTGTATCTCCGGATCTCCGGGATTGAACCGTACAGCATGACGCCGTGTAAATGCTGGGGACCGGGGCAGTCGCGGCAGTGACGCTCATGACACCCGGAGGCGGACGCCCCCGACGCCGGCCTTCCTGCTTTGTTCGCCACTGGTCACCGGGGCGTCACGCGCCGTTAATTTGGGTGCCCTAGCCTGATTCTTTAGGCACCATCCACCTTGGGCACCATCCGCACCATCCGTCGGGAGGATTCACCATGGCCGATATTGCTGCAGTGCTGGGACGGCTCACGCAGGACGAACTCAATGAACTGCGGTCCCTGGGCCCCAGCGGGCACCTGACCCGGCGCCTGACCGACGCCATCGACCGCGCAGCCGGCGGCCCCGGAGCCGGGCGCGGCTACTACGTCCCCAACGGGAGCGTCAGTTCCACCGGCGGACCGCACGTGGTCCTGCGCAGCGACGTTTCGGGGTGGCTGTTCGGTCCTCCCCAACAGGCCTGACCGAACAGCGACGGGCATCCCTCCCACTGGACCCGCCAGGTTCCTTCCAGCACGGCCCCGGAAGGGCCATACTGGCCCAAAGAGAGGGGGCTGGATTGCGGATCCTGATGGTGGAGGATGAGCATGCCCTGGCGGAAACAGTCCGCCGCGGGCTGAAGAACGAGGGGTTCGTCGTCGACGTCGCCCACGACGGCGTGCGGGGACTCGCGGCGGCGCTGGAGAACGCGTACGATGCCATCCTGCTGGACCTCATGCTGCCGCGGATGAACGGCTACGACGTCTTGAAGGAATTGCGGCAACGCAAGGTGTGGACTCCGGTGTTGATGCTCACGGCCAAGGACGGCGAATACGACCAGACCGATGCCTTCGACCTGGGCGCTGATGACTACCTCACCAAGCCGTTCAGCTTCCTGGTGCTGGTGGCCCGGATCAGGGCGTTGATCCGGCGCGGAGCGCCCGCCAGGCCTGTCATCATGACACTTGGCACGCTGTCCCTGGACCCCGTCAGCCACAGTGTGCGCCGCGGCGACACCCTCATCAGCCTCACGGCCAGGGAGTACGGGCTCCTGCATTATCTGATGCGCCGGCATGACCAGATCGTTTCAAAGGCGGAAATCCTGCAAAACGTCTGGGATCCGGCTTTCGAGGGCGCGAACAATGTGGTGGAGGTGTACATCGGCTACCTTCGGCGCAAGATTGATGTCCCGTTCGGGATCCACAGCCTGACCACGGTGCGTGGCATGGGCTATCTGCTCAGCGCCGACCCGACCCCTGAACCCCGTGCCGCCGGGAGTTCCGAGGAGTGACGTCGGCCGGCTCCACAGGTTCCGGAAGGGGAAATGTGATCTCAAAGCGGCAGTGACCCGCCGGTCCGTCCGTCGGACGGATGCTCCCATGGTGGGCGGCCACAATTCCAGCCGCGATGGCCAGGCCCAGTCCGCTGCCGCCGCCTTCCCGGGAACGGCTGCCATCGAGCCGGACAAACCGTTCGAAGATCCGTTCCCGGTCCGCCTCCGGGATGGGGTCGCCGTCGTTGTCGACAGTGAGGATGACCCGGTCCGCGGCGGTGTGCAGGTCCACGGCGATCCGGGACAGGGCGTGACGGTCCGCGTTGTCCAGGACGTTCCGCAGGACCTGCGCCAGCCGCCGGGCGTCGCCGCGGATCCGGGTCGGAACGAGCTCGACCGAGATCTGGTGCCGGCTGGTGGACCGCAGCCGGCGGATTTCCTGGTCCAGCACGTCGTCAAGATCGACGTCCTTCTGCTCCACGCGCAGGCCGCCGTCGTTAGCTTTGGCCAGTGTCAGCAGGTCCTCCACGAGGAAGCTCATGCGGGCCGTCTCCTCGGAGAGGACATCCTTCATCTGAAGCCACATCGCCCCGGTCGGGTCCGCCGCCGCGATCTCGATCCCGGCCCTCAGCGTGGCCAGCGGGCTGCGCAGCTCGTGGCTGGCGTCCGAGACGAATCTGCGCTGTTCGGTGTCCGAGGCCTGCAGCCGGTCCAGCATGGTGTTCATGGTCAGCGCCAGGGCGTGGATTTCGTCGTTGGTGGGCGGGACGTCGACGCGCCCGTCCAGCCGCTCGGCCTTGATCCGGGCCACCTGGCCACGGATCCGCTCAACCTGGCGGAGGGAACGCCCCACCAGGAGCCATACGGCCACGGCCACGGTCCCGAGCAGCAGCGGCGTGGCTCCCAGCATGAACCACGCGACGGTGGAAATGGTGTCCGCCTGTATCTGTGATGCCTGGGCCACCACCACGGTATAGCTCAACGTGCCGGTCCGTGCTCCCACGGTGACGATGTGGTAGTCGTCGGTGTCCCCGATGCTTGGAAGGCTCGAGACGTCCTGGGCCATGGTCTGGCCCGGGCTGGGCCGCTGGGCTGACAGCGGGGCGTTGGCGACCTCGGGGTCCGAGCTGGCCAGGACGTACCCTTCGGCATCCAGCACCTGGACGAACTGGCCCGCATGCGCGGTGTCAATGATGTAGGCGCGGGCATCCTCGATGTCCATGTCCTCCATCTCGGCAACCACGTCCAGGGCCTTCTGCTGGGCTGCGGCGTCACTCGACCGCGCCAGGGACGCCTGCAGCAGGACCAGAAGGACGACACCGCCGAACAGCAGCGCCACGGCTACGACGCCGACGGCGACCGCCGTCGAGCGCTTCCGCACGCCCCATCGAATCTCGCCCGTGCCGGGGCCGGTGGGGGCCCGTTTGCCCAGTGCCATGCTCCAAGAATGCGTCAATGCGCGGTTCGGGACAACCACCGCGGCCGCATTGCCGACGCCGCCCGCCCCGGCCGGCACCCCCGGCGGTGGCCGGAGCGCTCCTGCATGCGCGCACGTCCCCAGGGAGAGGCTGCTCTCAGTCTCTTCTCAGCGGGATGGGGGAGAGTGGAAATAGGCCGCATAAGACCGGCCGCCGGCCGCCACGGGGCCGTTCGTCCACAGATTCCGGCCGCACGCTCTCCTCAACCAGTGTGCGGCCGGACACGGCACCCGGGCGAAGCGGCGCAGCAGGCGCCGACAACAGCCGCTACCGGTATTCCATGCCGATGAGCCGCGGGCCAGCGCCTCAAGGCCGGGGCGTCACCCGGAGCCAGAGGAACTGCCGAGCGTCCAGGACCAGTCCCGCGTCGAGGCACACGTGGGCGCCGGTCAGGACGTCGACGGCGCCGGCCGCGAAGCCGGAGAGCGTCAACGCCGTTACCTCCTCGGGGCCGTCGCTGAAGTTGGCCAGGGCGAGGATCAGCGTTCCATTTCCGGGACGCTGATACCCCAGGACTCCCGGGTTGTTCGTGGCGAACCCGACCAGCCGGGTCCCGGCCAGTTCCGGCGTCGCGGACCTTACGGACACCATCCGGCGCAGCCCGGCAAAGACCGCCCCGGCGGGGGTTTCCGGCTCCGCGCGCCGCGCGTACCCTGCGGCCGGGTAGTGCGGCCGGTGCACCCAGCGGCTGTCCGTTCCGTGGCCTTCCTCGGCGGCGTACCCGTAGTCGTTGAACTGGCCGACCTCGTCACCGAGATACAGCAGCGGGATGCCCCCGGTGCTGAAGGCCACCGAGTGGGCCAGCAGGATCCGGTCCACCGCCGCAGCGGTTCCGCCCTCGAGCCCGCAGAGCGACGCCGTTGTGCCGGAAATCCGGCAGTCGCCGGTGCGGGGGTTGTCCTGAAAAGGCACGCCGCGGGCGAAGCTGCCAGGGAAACGGTTGACGAAGAAGGAATTGAGGAACCGCCGGTGCTCGAAGGCATTGATGCCAAGCTCGGCAGCGTCCTCATCCGCAAACGTCCAGCCGATGTCGTCATGGCTGCGGACATAGTTCACCCACGCCGTGCCGTCCGGAATATTGTGGCGCCGCTCCAGGGCCTGGGTGAGCAGGGACACGTCGCGGGTGGCCAGCGCCTCCCAGGTCAGCGCCATCTGCAGGGGGTTGTAGGAGAGCTGGCACTCGGCGGGGTCAATGTAGCGGGCCACCTCGTCGGGGTGGACGATCGCCTCGGACTTGAACAGCAGCGACGGCGCCGCCAGCCGGCACACGGCGTTGAACGCCTGCAGCAGCGTGTGGGCTTCGGGAAGGTTCTCACAGGGCGTGTCGAGCTGCTTCCAAATGAAGGCGACGGCGTCCATCCGGAGAATGTCCACGCCCTGGTTGGCCAGGAACAGCATCTCGCCCGCCATGGCCCGGAACACGTCCGGGTTGGAGTAGTTCAGGTCCCACTGGAAGGTGTGGAACGTGGTCCAGACCCACCGTCCGTCCGGCAAATCCACAAATGAGCCGGGATGGTCGTCCGGGAAGATTTCGCGCACGGTTTGCTCGAACGCGTCCGGCATGGACCTGTCCGGGAAGATCCAGTAGTAGTCGCTGTAGGCCGGCTCGCCCGCGGCCGCCTTCCGGGCCCATTCGTGCTCGTCGGAGGTGTGGTTGAAGATGAAGTCGACCACGAGGCTGATGCCGTTCGCCCGCAGCTCGGCGGCGAGGTCACGCAGCTGCTCCATGGTGCCCAGCCCGGGATTGACGTCCCGGTAACTGGAAACGGCGTAGCCGCCGTCGGAGTGCGGTTCGGGGGCCAGGAACAGCGGCATCAGGTGCAGGTAGGTCAGGCCCAGTTCTTTGAAATAGGGGATCCGGGCGCGGACGCCTTCGAGGTCCCTGGCGTATCTGTCGACGTAGCAAACGCCGCCGAGCATGGTGTTGGACTGGAACCAGCCGCTGTTGTGTTCCCGTTCGGCGTCGAGGCCCTTGAGCGCGGCAGGCCTCTCGGCCCACGAGCGGGCAGACTGCATCACAAGGTCGGTGAGCTGCTCCAGCCAATCCGGCCGTGCGCCGTAGAGATCGTGGAACAGCCGGAACAAGGCCGGGAAATGACGGTCGAAGCGCTCTTCGAAGACGGCCCGGTCCGCGCCGTCCCACCCGATGCCCGTGCCCGCCGCTAAGGCCCGGAGCACATGCCGGCGGGCCTCGCTGTCGACGCCGTCGGCTAAGAGGGCGGGTTCAACCATGGAGCATCTCCTTTGACCAGTTTCAGTCCCCGACGGCGCGACGACCGTTCACATCCTTGCAGACGGACGCGCGGGTGCCCAGCACGGCAGCCGTGTCCGGCGGGGGAAGGCAGCCGACAGCCGATGCCGCCCATGGTGCTGCCGGGAAGGTCTATAGGCTGGCGTGATGACCGCCCTGACTGATCTCCTGCCCACGCTGCTGGGCGTCGGGCTCCTGATGCTGGTCACCGTGGGGTTGCTTGCGGTTTTCCGGATCCCGCACCGAACGGCGCCGGCGCTGGCCATCCTGCGCGGGGCTGTGCAACTCGCTGTCATCAGCCTCATACTGGGCACTGTCATCACCAGTCCGGTCTGGGTCGGCGCCGCACTTCTCGTGATGTTTTCGGTGGCCGCAGTGACGGCCGCGCGTCGCCTGGGGTGGAGTTGGGGCCGCCTGGCGGTAGTGGGCGGCTCGATGGCGGCCGGCATCCTGGTGACCCTGGCGATCGTTTTCGGCACGGGCGCGATAGCCCTGACGCCCCGCTACGCGCTGGCAATTGGGGGGATTGTGATCGGCAATGCTATGACCATCGCCACCCTGGCCGGCCGGCACTTTGCCGAGTCGGTGAATGAACGTTGGGATGAGGTTGAAGCGTGGCTGGCTTTGGGGGCGACCCGGCGTCAGTCGACGTTGGAGCTGGCCCGGCGCGCCGTCTATTCAGCCCTCATCCCTTCGACCGACCAGACTAAGACGACGGGACTCGTCACCCTGCCCGGGGCGTTTGTGGGTGCGATCTTCGGCGGCCTTTCACCCTTGGAAGCGGGCCGCTTCCAGATCGTCGTCCTCGCCTCGATCATGGCGGCAGGTTCCATGACCGCCGTGGCCCTGATCGGGATCATCGCGCCGGTGAGGGTGCGTCCGGTGCGTCCACGCTAGCGTCCGCGCCGTGGCCCGTCCTGACTACGCCGGCACCCGGATGACGAGGGGGTCCATCGCCTGGCCGTCGGCGTACTGGCCGTCGAACAGTTCCGAACCGGCCTGGGAGATGGCGACCTCGACGCGCTCCCAGACGAGAAACCCTTCCATGTTGCGGGGCGCGGCAGTGCGCAGGGTGCCGACATCCGAGCGCTCGGTCCCGCCGCCGTCGCCCGTGCTGATGGACAGGACCCCGTGTCCGGCCGCGAACTCGACCCATGGGTCCAGCAGCCGGACGAACATCATTCCGTGGTGACCGGCGACGCGGACATCGCCGCGGAACCGCAGCACCCCGGTGCCACTGGCGGGATCGTACTCGGAACCGGCGGGAGCGAAACAGAACTCTCCGGACGCCGTGACCGTGGCGCCGTCGGCCGCGGAAACAGCACCGTCCGGGAGTCCCGAAATGTAATCCATAAAGCTGCGCTTGATGCCCCAGGTCAGACCCGGCAGGGGCAGCGGGGCGGGGGAGGCGGACGTTGGTGTCACGTAGGTTCTCCTGGGCTGTCGGGCGGATCTACGTCCGAGCCTAGCCGCGGATCCGCGCCGGGCTGAACTGTTGCACCGCCGCCGCTTCATCCTGCGTATTTCTCTGACGGCGTAGGCCCGCCAGGACTACTCCCGGGACGGCGGTGGTTGACTTGGATGAGTACCGTTTAGCAGGAGGTGCACCGTGGCCGCGTCCATCAGCAGGGTATCCGGATCCGATGTGTCCGAAGACCCGCTGGATTCCTATTCCACAACGGTCATCCGCGTGGCCGAGGCTGTCATCCAGCACGTCGCCGCGCTCGAGATGACCGGCAACGGGCGCAACGGCAGGTTGAGGGTCGGTGCGGGGTCGGCCGTGCTGTTCACCACGGACGGATATCTGCTGACGAACGCCCACGTGGTGGGAGGCGCCCAGTCCGGCCACGCAGTCTTCGCCGACGGCACCAGCACGGCTGTTGACGTGGTGGGCGCCGACCCGCTCTCCGATCTTGCCGTGGTCCACGGCAGGGCACCCATCGCGGCACCGGCTGAACTCGGCGATGCCGAGTCCCTCCGGGTCGGCCAGCTGGTCATCGCCGTGGGCAATCCGCTCGGGCTCGCCGGCTCCGTCACCGCCGGGGTGGTCAGCGGGCTGGGCCGTTCGATCCCGGTCTGGTCCGGACGGAGCCGGCGCGTGATCGAGGACGTCATCCAGACCGACGCGGCCCTCAACCCCGGCAGCTCCGGCGGGGCGCTGGCAGACGCCCGCGGGCGGATCGTCGGCATCAATACGGCCGTGGCCGGTGTTGGGCTCGGCCTGGCCGTTCCCATCAACGCGACGTCCCGGCGGATCATCGCTTCGCTGCTCAAGGACGGCCGCGTCCGCCGGGCCTACCTGGGCCTGGTCAACACACCCATCCAGTTGCAGCCGAGCGCCGTCGTCCGGACGGGCCGCAGGGAGGGCCTGCTCGTGGTCGAAGTCCTCCCGGATTCCCCCGCCGAGCGGGCCGGGCTACGGGCCGGCGACATCCTCCTGAAGGTTGGACACATGTATGTGTCCAACGCCGAGAGCCTGCAGAAACTGCTGTTCGCCGAAGCGATCGGGGAGCCGCTGGACCTTGCCGTGCTCCGGGACGGCGCGGATCTGCGACTGGTGGCTGTGCCCGCCGAGATGACCGATAACCAGTAGGGAAACCCGGTCCGGACCCGCGGTTCAACGTGCTGGAATTTGGCCGCCGGGGGCCAATTCCTTGCCCGCCTAAACTACTTGGGTCCGCATGGCGGCGGCCCGCGGAATTACTTGGTTGGCGCCGCAATCACCTGCCCTCCGCTCCGCCCGCTTACTCAGCGGTACTGACCCCTGTACGCGTCTTTCTTTGGGCGAAAGATCGGGTAGCGGCATGCCTTGTTGCGCCCCGCCGGGCGTGTCACGGTGTCATTGGAAAGCCGGAGGGAACAGAGCCTCAGTACGGCCTGGTTTCAATGTTGATCCGGCTCTCCATAGACGATTGAGTTCGTTTTACCTGGGGAAATCGGAGAACATCGTGGATAGCCCAAAGGAAACAGCACCTTCCATTTCGGTCCGCCTCTTCGGATCATTCGAAGTGCGCCGGGACGGCGTGGCGCTCACCGCCGCCGACATGGGCGGATGCAAGCCCCGGCACATACTGGAAATCCTTCTCCTGAACCTTGGCACGCCCGTGTCCAAGACCCGCCTGATCGATCTTCTCTGGGGAGCAGGAGCCAGTGACGGCTCCGTAGCGACCCTCGAGAGCTATATCAGCGGTATCCGCCGTGCCATCCAGCCGGGGCAGACTAAGACCGGCCCGCTCCGCACGGCCAACAGCGGCTACGTGCTGGACCCTACGCTCGTGGACCTCGATCTGTTCCGGTTCCGTGACCTGGTCCGCGACGCGGGTGAGCTGCCTCCGGCGGAGGCCTACCCCCTGATGCTCGAGGCCCTGGAGATTTCCGCCGAGCCGCTGCTCGGGTTCGAACTTGCCTCCGATTGGGCCGAAGAGGCGCGCGCACGTCATACAGCCGAAAAGGTGGCGCTGCAGATCCTCGCGGCAGAAACGGCGGCTCTGCTGGACAAACCAGACGATGCCGTCAACCTGGTCCAGGCTGCCATTCGCGCGGAGCCCCTGAACGAGCGGGCCTGGACGGTGCTGGTGACGGCCTATGAACAGGCAGGCCTGCCGGCGGAGGGCCTCTCGGCCTATGACCGCTGCCGGCGGCTCTTCGACCGCGACCTTGGCTGCAGCCCCGGTCCGGCCCTCCAGGAAGCTCATCTGCGGCTCCTGCGGCAGCGTGCGGAAAGCAACTCCGAACTCTCCGAGGTACTGGCGGCGCTGCTCTATCTGGGCGAGCGGTTGAACGGGCCCAAGAGCCGGCAGCTGCCGGCGGCCGAGTCCCGGCGCATGCATGAGAACGCCGGGCGGGTGCTTGATTCCTTCCTCCAGCGCGTCCGGGCCGCGGTCTGACCCCCGCGGGGCCGCCACCGGTGGACCGGCGGCGCCCAATTGATGACCGGGATGGCCGCCAACCGGACGCGGGCGTTAGCTTCGTCACGTGGCCGGGATTCTCGGGGAATTCCGCCGCGCCGGGCCCCATACTGGGAATATCCCCGGCGGGCAGTCCCACCGCCAGGTGTGAGGAGGGCCCATGGAAACCTTGAAGAAAGTCGTCACGAACGAGTACTTCCCCGCAACCGCTGTGCTGTCCGGAGTCATCCTGTTCTGGGTCCTGGGCCTCTTCGGCGGATTGTCCCTCCTGAGCACCCGCCAAAGCCCGGTGACCACCCTGACGTGGATGATGTTCGTCTACGCCGCAGCGGTGCTCTCGCCCCTGGCCGGGCTTGTCGCCGCCATCGACCTCGTGCGCCGGTGGCTGCGGAACCGGCAGGCGGCCACGGCGGAATCCGCCTAGTCCGCCCCGCCTGGTCCGCCCCGGCGCCCGGCCGGCGCCATGCCGTTGCCGGCGTCGTCTGTTAACCGAAGCGCGACTGTTACTCGAAGCGCGCCGGATCACCCATGCCGCGCCGGACGATTTCCGCGACGCCGCTGGAGTAGTCGATCACCGTGGTTGGCTCGGCACCACAGTCGCCGGAATCGATCACGGCGTCCACCACGTGGTCCAGGCGTTCCTTGATCTCCCACCCCTGAGTGAGTGGCTCTTCCTCATCGGGAAGCAGCAAAGTGCTCGACAGCAGCGGCTCGCCGAGCTCAGCGAGCAGTGCCTGCACGACGTGGTTGTCCGGGATGCGCACGCCAACAGTCTTTTTCTTCGGGTGCAGCAGCCGTTTCGGGACCTCCCTGGTCGCCGGCAGGATGAAGGTATAGCTGCCCGGCGTGACGGCCTTGATGCTGCGGAACACATCGTTGTCGATCTGGACGAACTGGCCCAACTGGGCGAAGTCCTTGCAGACGAGGGTGAAATGATGTTTGCCGTCCAACTGCCGGATGGTCCGGATCCGGTCCAGGGCCTCCCGGTTACCCAGCTGAGCGCCCAGCGCATAGCAGGAATCCGTGGGGTAAGCGATCAGGCCGCCTGAGCGCACGATGTCCACCGCCTGGAGGATCGAACGGTGCTGGGGGTTCTCGGGGTGCACATCGAAGTATCTCGCCATGCCAAGAGCATACGCCCGGCGGCCGCCCGGACGGCCACTGCGGAGCCCGTCAGCCGACCCGAACGCCCCGCGGCGGGCAGGGCCGGCCGCTGCTTGTGCACAGACAGTTCTGTCTGATACCTTCGTTCCCGATGTAGACAAACCTGTCTACACCCCACTCATGCAGCTTTGCGGCAACGAACACCGAGAGCGAGAACCGAATGCTGTCAATGGCAGGAAAGACAGTTCTGATCACCGGAGGCACCGGCGGGATCGGCAAGGCCACGGCTCTGGGTCTGGCCGCCCTGGGTGCGCGGGTTGCCATCACCGGCCGCAACGCTGACAGGGCATCTCGGGCAGCTGAGGAGATCCGCGCTGTGGCGTCGGCCCCCGTCGAGGTGTTCACCGCCGATCTCTCCTCCCAGCGGGAAGTCCGCAGGCTGGCCGAGGAGGTGCTGAATACCTTGGACCGCCTCGATGTGCTGGTCAACAATGCGGGCGGATTCTGGAACACCCGCCGCGTCACCGTGGATGGACTTGAGTACACCTTCGCCCTTAACCACCTTGCTCCTTTCCTGCTCACCAACCTGCTCCTTGAACGGTTGAAGGAGAGCGGACCGGCGCGGATCGTGACGGTCTCGTCCGGCGCCCAGGCCATGGCCCGGATGGACTTCGCGGACCTGCTGGCCGAACGGTCCTACTCGGGGCAGCGAGCGTACAACCAGTCGAAACTGGCCAACGTCTTGTTCACTTACGGACTCGCCTCACGTCTCTCCGGCACCCACGTCACCGCAAATGTGCTCCACCCCGGAGTCGTGGCGACGGCGTTCGGAGCCGAAGATCCGGGCCGGCTGCAAGAGTTCCTGACACCGCTGGTTCGGCGGTGGATGAAGACCCCGGAGCAGGGCTCCCGGACCTCCATATACCTTGCCTCGGCGCCGGAGCTCGAAAACGTCACCGGCCAGTACTTTGCCAACAGCACTCCGAAGAAATCATCAAAACGCAGCTACAGCCAGTCCGATATCGACCGCCTCTGGCAGGTCAGCTCGGCCCTGGTCGGCCTTGAATCCGACTCTGAAAGAAGCACGAACCTCCCATGACCCCACAGCGCACGCTCGTCCTTGTTGCCCACCCCGACCTGGAAAGCTCGCGGATCACCGCGCACCTCACCTCAGCCATCATGAACTTGGAGCACGTGACGGTGCATGACCTCTCCGCCGCCCACCCGGACCGGCGGTTCGACACCGCCCGGGAACAGGAGTTGCTGCGCGCGCACGACACCATCGTCTGGCAGTTCCCGTGGCACTGGTACTCCGTCCCGGGGGTCCTGAAGGAGTGGATGGACCAGGTGCTTACGTACGGCTTCGCGTACGGCGCCGGAGGCGACGCCCTCCACGGAAAGCGGCTCCAGCTGGTGCTGTCGACCGGCGGCCCTGAATCGTCCTACGCGCCGGCAGGACACAACCGCTTCACTATGGAGGAGCTCCTGCGCCCCCTCGACGCGACCGCGCACTTGTGCGGCCTGGAGATGGCCCAGCCACTCATCCTGCATTCGGCACCCCGGGTGGACGCCAACGAACTCGGCCGGCACGCCGCCCGGTACCGCGAACTGCTGGCTCCCGCGTCGGTCGCCGCGCGGTAGTCGGAATCCGGTGCGTCGGATCAGACGCAAAGGGGGAGCGGCGGTCAGGCGGCCTGGGCGGCGAGGCGGCCCGGGCGGCGAAGATATATGCAGACCCGCCGGCCCGGCTCCACGAAAGTTTTGCGCGGCCGAGTAGCCCGTTGCCGCCGGCAGCAGCACCGCCAGCGTCCAGCCCAGGGCGTCGTCCGCCGTCATGGCCACACAGTCACAACTGCTCGTCGTGGTGGATCCGTTCGCCGAGCTGCCGCAACGGCTCCCCGCTGCCGCTCCACTGTTGGGCGATGAACTCTGCGGCGATGGACACCGCCGTTTCCTCCGGGGTGCGGGCGCCCAGATCCAGGCCGACAGGACTGTGAAGCCTGGACAACTGGGCCTCAGTCAGTCCCGTCTGCCGAAGCCGTGCCATCCTGTCCTCGTGCGTGCGCCGGGATCCCATGGCGCCGATAAAGGCCACGGGGCTGCCGCGCAGGGCCACCTCAAGGACGGGGATGTCGAACTTCGGGTCGTGGGTCAGGACGCAGAGCACAGCCCTGGAATCCAGCAGCCCTTGGGCAAACTGCTCGCTCAGGTACCGGTGTGGCCACGCGTTGACCACCTCGGCGGCGTCAGGGAATCGCGCCCGCGTCGCGAAGACGGACCGCGCATCGCAGACGGTCACCCGGTAGCCCAGGAACGCGCCCAGCCGCGCCAGCGCCGCGGCAAAGTCAATGGCGCCGAAGACGAGCATGCGCGGCGGCGGCGCATAGCTGGCAAAGAAGACGCGCATGCCGGTGTCCAGCCGCTCGCCGTCCACGCCGTAGTTCAGGATGCCCGTCCGGCCGGCGGCGAGAAGACCCTGGGTGTCGTCGCCGACGGCGCGGCTGGTCCGGTCCGAGCCCAGGTCACCCTCGCAACCGTCCGGCCTGACAACCAGGTGCCGCCCCACACGGCCGGCATCAGGGTGTTCAATGACCGTGGCGACCCCCACGCGGCGCCCGGCGGCGATGTCCTGGGCGACGGCGTCGAGTTCGGCAAAGTGTTGCCGGGAGACAGGTTCGACGAAGATATCGATGATTCCACCGCAGGTCAGGCCCACGGCAAAGGCGTCGTCGTCGCTGATCCCGTAGCGCACCAGGGCCGGCTCGCCGTCGTTCTTGACCTGGGTGGCGAGCTCGTAGACGGCGCCTTCGACGCAGCCGCCGGAGACGGAGCCCACGGCTTCGCCGCCGGCCGTCACCAGCATGGCGGCCCCGGGGAGCCGGGGCGCAGATCTGAATGTGCTCACGACGGTGGCCAGGCCTGCCGTGGCACCGCTTCGCCAGTCGGGCAACATGGCCGCGAGGACATCACGCATCGGCGCTCCTCAGAGCCTGCCGCACAGCCGGAGCAGCCGGAACGCCGAACGCCGGCCGGCCCAGTACGCGATGCACGCCACGACGGCGACAACGCCGAGGACCTTCACCGGGCTGGACAATTGCTCCGCCGCGATTCCCTTGGCGAGGCTCAGCGCATCCAGGCTGCCGTCCGGCGCGGCCGCTGCCGAGACACGCACAGGGACCGGTTCCGGCGCGGCCGCTGTCGAGACAGGCACAGGGGCCGGTTCCGGCGCGGCCGCCGCCGAGACAGGCACAGAGACCGGAGCCGGGGTGGGTTCGGGGACCGCCGCAGGGGTCGGTCCCGCAGGGGCTTCCTGCGCAGGGGGTGCTGCCTCAGTGAGCATGGCCTGCAGATTTTTCGCGAAGAGCGACATCATCTGCTCCGTGACGCTGCCGATCACCCCCTTGCCCATGGCCGCTGCCTTGCCGGACAGCGCCAGGTCTGCGCTGACGGAACCCCGTGTGGCCGCTCCGTCTTCGGCCAGCACCAGGGTGACGGTGGCCTCGGCGGTGCCTTGTCCGCGGGTCTCCTGGGCCTTGCCGCCAAGGACCGCACGATGTTCCGGGGCGTTTCGTTCAATGACGTTCAGCAAGCCCTTGTATTGCATCGTGACCGGGCCGAGCTTTACCGTCATGCCCACTTGGTAGGCGTCGTCCGAGAGCTTGTTCAGGATCCTGGCCCCCGGAAGGCAACCGGCCACCCGTTCAAAGTCCATCAGCGTGTCCCACACCTGGCTTATTGGTGCGACCACCGAGAACGTGCTGTCAATGTGCATGGGCTGGTTCCTTGCCTCTCGCTCGTTCGTGCGTGTCCTGTGAAGGCGGCCCCTCGCCGCGAATGGCGGCAGCCACCTGCGCCAAGGCCCGGTAGCTGTGGCCGCTGACGAAGGCGTCGCAGTAGGGCAGGGCCGCCGCCATGCCGCCCACGAGGGGCCGGTACTGCGGGGCTGCCTTGCGCGGATTCACCCAGATGATCCGGTGGGCGAGCCGGCGCAGGCGGGCCATCTGCGCCGCGACCTGTTCCGGATCCTCGTAGGCCCAGCCGTCGGAAAACACCACCACCACAGCGCCCCGCGCCAGTCCGCGGCGGCCGTGGTCGTCGACGAAGCGCCGGAGGCATTCGGCGATCCGGGTTCCGCCGGCCCAGTCCGGCGCGGAGACAGCGGCGCGGGCCAGGGCCTGGTCCGGATCACGCAGGGCCAGTTGCCGTGTCAGCCGGGTCAGCCTGGTGGAGAAGACAAAGGCTTCCGCCCCGGCCCGGGTCACGGCGCCCTGCAGGAAGGATACGAAGACCCGGGAGTAGGGTTCCATCGATCCCGAAACATCGCAGAGCAATACCAGTTTGCGGCGCTGCTCGCGCCGGCGGGCATAGAGCAGCAGCGGGGCGTCGGTCCCGGACCGGCGGGCAGCGCGCACTGTCGCCCGGACGTCCAGGCTCGCCGTGCTGTGGGCCGACGTGCGCGTGCGGCGGCTCAGGCGCAGCGGCGTCGCGAGCTGCAGCGCCGCCGCCAGCCGCCGTACCGCCGCTACTTCATCGGCGGAAAGCTCGGCGAAGGATGTCGCCTGCAGGTGTTCGTCTGTGGAAACCATGGCAAGGACGGCCTCCCGGTCAGTGCGGCCGTCCTCCGCGGAGCCGTCCCGGCCGGGGAAGGCCAGGCGCGGCCGCTGCGGCGTGCCGGGGGCCGGGCCCGGCGACTGGCTCCCTGGCGCTGCGGGCCTGGTCCGGAGGGCCGGCGCGGGCGGCGCCGCTGCCGCCCCGGGCACGCTGCCCGGCTGGGCGGGGGCGGCGTTCCCGCGGAACACGGCCGCGAAGACGGCATCGAACACGGGCACTTCTTCGCGGGCGGACACGAGCACCACGCGGCAGGTCCAGTAGAGCTGCTCAAGCCGGGCCGGGGGGATCAGGTGGAGCGCCTCGGCGAGCCGCGCCGCCCGGTCCGGCGAGGTCGCCAGGCCGGCCCTCCGGATGGCCGTGACGAACGCGGCGGAAAAGGCGGCGGCCTCGACCAGTGGCGGCTGCGGCGGCTGATCGGTGGCACTGTTGTTCTGGGCGGGGCCGTGGTCTTCAGCCATCGGTGCCGTCCACGAGCCAGGCCGCGCCGCGGGAGCCGACGAGTTCGAGGTCGTCGCGGTTCTTGACGATGGAGCCCCACGTCTGCTCGGTGGTGCCGGGGTCGATCCGTTCCACCCCCAGCACGGCCAGGGCCGAGACCCAGTCGATTGCCTCGGAGATCCCGGGCGGCTTGGCGAGGTCCAGGGTGCGCAGCCGGGTGATGACGGCAGCGGCCTGGAGGGCCAGTGGGCCGCTGCTGGCAGGAACCCGGCGGCGCACGATCTCGGCAATCCGGGCGGGTCCCGGGTAGTCGATCCAGTGGTACAGGCAGCGGCGGGTCAGGGCGTCGTGAAGGTCCCGGGTCCGGTTGGAGGTCAGGATCACGATGGGGGGATGGGTGGCGCGGATTGTGCCCAGCTCCGGGATGGTGACGGCGGATTCGGCCAGCAGTTCAAAGGTGAAGGCCTCGAATTCGGCGTCGGCGCGGTCGATCTCGTCCAAGAGCAGCACGGCAGGCCGCGGGCCGGGATGTTCCAGCGCCTGCAGGAGCGGGCGCCGCAGCAGGTACTGGGAGGCAAACAGGTCCGTTTCCGTGACCTCGGTGTCGCGGACTTCGGCCAGCCGGATGCCGAGCAGCTGGCGCTGGTGGTTCCACTCATAGAGGGCCTCACCGGCGTCGATTCCCTCGTAGCACTGCAGCCGGTACAGCGGGGTGTCGAGGAGCTCGGCCAGCGCCTTAGCGGCCTCCGTCTTCCCGACCCCCGCCTCGCCCTCGAGCAGGATGGGCTGCGGCAGGCGGACAGCCAGGAACAGGGCCGTCGCCAGTCCGACGTCGGCCAGGTAGTTGGCCCGGTCCAGCGCGGCCATCAGCGATCCGACATCCGGGACCCGGCGCCGCACGTCCTCCTCCGCGCCAGCCCGCGCCGCCGCCGTCATAGGGCCCCCAGCAGCCCGGCAAGGAGGCGCCGGTAGTCGTCTTCGGTGTCGACGTCCGGGGGGACGGGGCCGGCTGTGCGGACCTCGACGACGTCGTCCGCCCGCTGTGCCAGGAGCTTCCAGACGGCTTTGTCCCCGTGCAGGGCGGCCAGGTCCGGCAGCAGGCGCCGGGCAAACGCCATCGGGTGGCCCACGCCGTCGTCGTAGCGGCACACCGCGATGCCGGCAGTGTGCGCAGGAGTGGGCTGCAGGGCGCCAAGCACTGCCCGGACGCTCGCGGCCCGGACACCGGGCTGATCGCCGAGCAGCAGGACGACGGCGCTGGTGCCCGGATGGAGGGCGGCGAGCGCCGTGGCGATCGAGGACGCGCACCCTTCGCCGAAGTCCGGGTTGAGCACCACATCGCAGCCGCTGGTGTCCACAGTGCGCTCCACGTCGGCCGCTGCGCCGCCCAGGGCCAGCACCGTCTGGCCGAAGCCACAGTCCCGGGCAGTCGCCAGGACGGCATCGAGCAGCACTCCGGCGCCGTAGGGCAGCAGCTGCTTCGGCCGGCCCAGTCGCCGGGAACCGCCCGCGGCCAGGATGATGCCGGCGGTCCGGGGCCCGGGGCTTTCTGCCGCCGGCAACGGGTCAGGTCGTAACGGCATAGCGTTCCGGATCTTTGCGGAAGGCGGCCCGGCAGCCGGGCGAGCAGAAGTAGACGGCGGCCCCTTCGTGAACCAGGTGCAGGGACGATTCGAGGGCCGGGACAGACATGCCGCACACCGGGTCGACCGCGCTCGCCGGCCCCGGTGGTGCCGGCTCGGATGGAACTGGCTCCGATGGTACTGGCTCCGTGCCGAAGCTCGTGGCCGCCGCGGCAGCGGACGCCAGGGGCGGGGCGGCGCGCCGCGCCCTGGACCGTTCACCGACCAGCTGGGCGAGGATGGACAGGGCGATCTCCCCGGGGGTCCGGGCGCCGAGTTGCAGCCCGGCCGGTGTGAAAACCCGCCGCCGCAGGGCGTCGTCGACGTCGAGGGATTCCAGGACGGCGGCGCCGCGGGTTCTACTGGCCACGAGGGCAACGTAGGGGACACCGGCCCGCAGGGCGGCTTCCAGGGCACGCTCTTCCGCTTTGCCGTGCGAGGCGACAATCAATGCCGCGTCGTCCCCGCGGGGATCTGCGGATTCGCCGTCCGTCAGTTCGACTTCGAGGCCGACGCCGGAGCCGAGCGTTTCCAGGGCCTGCGCCACCGGCGTCGTGCCCACCACCACGACGCGGGGCGCCGGAATCCGCGGCTGGAGGAAGATCTCGATCGCCCCGCCGCTCAGGCACGGGTTGGTGACCTCGACGGCGCCTTCCTCCGCGGTGCGGGACGGTTCTCCGGGCAGCACCCGCAGCAGGAGGGGTTCCTGGGTGGCCAGGACCTGCCGGCTGTACTCGCGCACCGACTCCTCCACGCAGTTTCCGCCCACAAAGCCGTGGATCTCTCCGCCGGGCAGCACCAGGGCGGTGTCCCCGGCGTGGGCGCTCGTCGGATGCTGGGCGCGGACCACCGTGGCATGGACGAACGGCTCGCGGCGGCTGGCGAGTTCATCGGCCCTGGCGGCCAGGGATCCTGCGGTGGAGGCCATCAGATCGGCGGCCGGGCCCGGCCCTGCATGGCAGCCCAGACGCGGGCCGGGGTGCAGGGCATGTCCATATGTGTGACGCCGAACGGCGCCAGGGCATCGACAACAGCGTTGACGATCGCCGGCGGTGAGCCGACTGTGGCGGACTCGCCGATGCCCTTCGCCCCGATCGGGTGGTGCGGGGAGGGCGTGACAGTGAATCCGGTTTCCCAGTCCGGCACTTCCATGGCCGTGGGGATCAGGTAGTCCATGAAGGACCCGGCGAGGCAGTTGCCGTCCTCGTCGAACTCGATGATCTCCATCAGGGCCATGCCCACACCGTCCGTCAGCCCGCCATGCACCTGGCCTTCGATGATCATCGGGTTGATCCTGGTGCCGCAGTCATCCACCGCGATGAAGCGCCGCACTTTGACCTGCCCCGTGCCGGGATCGATGTCGACGACGCAGATGTAGGCGCCGAACGGGAAGGTCAGGTTCGGCGGGTCGTAGGTGACCTCGGCGTCGAGGTTTCCGTCCACGCCCTCAGGCAAGGCAACGGTGCCGTGGGCGCCCATGGCGATCTCGGCCATGGTCTTGCCGACGCTCGGATCGCCTTTGACGAACCAGCGGCCCTTTTCCCATTCGAGGTCCTCGGGGCGGGTCTCCAGCATCGCCCCGGCGATCAGTTTCGCCTTCTCGCGCACCTTCCGGGCTACAAGGGCCACGGCGCCGCCGCTGACCGGCGTCGAACGGCTGCCGTACGTGCCCAAGCCGAACGGCGTCTGGTCGGTGTCCCCGTGCACCACCTCGATGTCCTCCGGCGGGATGCCGAGTTCTTCCGCCACGATCTGGGCGAAGGTGGTCTCGTGGCCCTGGCCCTGGCTCTGCACCGAGATGCGCACCACGGCCTTGCCAGTGGGGTGGACGCGCAGTTCAGCGCCGTCGGCCATGCCGAGGCCCACAATGTCGAAGTGCTTCCTTGGCCCGGCTCCGACGACTTCCGTGAAGAAGGAAACCCCGATGCCCATGAGTTCCCCGCGTTCGCGTTTCTCGGCCTGCTCGCGGCGGAGGTCCTCGTATCCGGCGAGCTGCATCGAGAGGCGCATGGCGGCCTCGTAGTTGCCCGAGTCGTAGACCCAGCCGGTCTTGTTGGCATAGGGGAACTGCTCCGGCTTGATGAAGTTCTTCAGCCGCAGTTCCGCCGGGTCCATGTCCAGCTTGCGGGCAAGAATGTCGACCATCCGCTCCACGAGGTAGACGGCCTCGGTGACCCGGAACGAGCACGCGTACGCGACCCCGCCGGGCGCCTTGTTGGTATAGACACCGGTGACGGAGCAGTGGGCGGCCGCGAGGTCGTAGCTGCCGGTGAAGATGGAGAAGAATCCGGCCGGGTTCTTGGTGGGCTGGGCCGTGGCGTTGAACGCGCCGTGGTCGGCCAGCACGTGGGTGCGCAGGGCGAGGATCTTGCCGTCTTTGGTCGCCGCGATTTCGCCCTGCATGATGTAGTCCCGGGCGAACGAGGTTGACATCAGGTTTTCGGAGCGGTCCTCCACCCATTTGACCGGGCGGCCGGAGACGATCGAACCGACGACGGCGAGGATGTAGCCGGGATAGATCCCGACCTTGTTGCCGAAACCGCCGCCGATATCGGGGGAGACGATCCGGATCTTGTGCTCGGGGATGCCGGCGACGATCGCGAACAGGGTCCGGTGCGCGTGCGGTGCCTGGGTGGTCTCGTAGAGCGTCAGCTTGCCGTTGACGGCGTCGAAATCGGCGACGGCGCCGCACGTCTCCATCGGTGCGGGATGGACCCGCGGGTAGACGATCTCCTGGCTGACCACAACATCCGCGGAGGCGAACACCGCATCCGTTTCGGCCTTGTCGCCCATCTCCCAGTCGAAGATCCGGTTGTCCGTCCGGCCCTCGATCTCATCGCGGATCACCGGGGCGTCCGGGTCCAGCGCCTTGCGGGCGTCCACCAGCGGGGGAAGGACTTCGTATTCGACGTCGATCAGCTCCAGGGCGTCCCGTGCGGCGTAACGGTCCTCGGCCACGACAAACGCGACTTCCTGCCCCTGGAACCGGACTTTGTCGGTGACCAGCACGGCCTGGACATCCGCCGATAGCGTCGGCGCCCACGCTAGCTTGAGGCCCAGCAGGTCCTTGCCGGTGATGACTGCGACCACTTTCGGATGCGCGAGGGCGTTGGTGGTGTCGATGGACACGAGCCGGGCGTGCGCCACCGGAGCGCGCAGGATGGCGCCGTGCAACATCCCCGGCAGCACGATGTCGTCCACGTAGTGCCCCTTGCCGCGCACGAAGCGAGGGTCTTCCTTCCGCTGGATGCGGCCATAGCCGATCGGACGGTCCTCATCGCCTGCGGCCGGGTTTGACGGCCGGTCATGGATGACGGTCATGCCTTCACCTCCGTGTCTTCTGTCTCCGCCGTGACATCCGGGACGCGGGCATCCGGGACGGCGGTGTCCGTGTCGCCCAGGCCGGAGCCGGCCGGATGGGCGGCGGCCCACTGAACTGAGCGGACAATCGTGGCGTAGCCCGTGCACCGGCAGATCTGCCCGGAAATGGCCTGCCGGATCTCGGCGTCGTCCGGGTGCGGATTCTTATCCAGCAGCGCGCGGGCCGTAAGCATCATCCCCGGGGTGCAAAAGCCGCATTGCAGCCCGTGTTCCTCCATGAAGCCCTGCTGGACCGGGTCGAGGGTTCCGCCGGTGGCCAGTCCCTCGACGGTGCGGATGTCGTGCCCCGCGGCCATGGCGGCGAGGACGGTGCAGGACTTCACGGGCTGGCCGTCCATCAGGACCACGCACGTCCCGCAGTTGCTCGTGTCGCATCCCCAGTGCGTGCCCGTGAGGCCCAAGACCTCGCGGATGTAGTGGACCAGCAGCACGCGGGGCTCAATCTCGCTCGTGACGTCGCTGCCGTTGACGGTCATGCTGATCTGCATCGGGTTCAGCCTTCCTGCATCTGGGCGGCGGCGCGGGCGCAGGCGCGCCGCAATACCCGCCGGGTGAGCTCATCGGCGAGATGCCGCTTGTAGTCGACCGGGCCGCGCTGGTCCGGCACCGGATCGCAGGCGGCGGCCGCCAGCCTGCCGGCCTCGGCGAACAGCTCCTCGTCCGGATGCCGGCCGCGGAGCACGGCGGCGGCCCCGGCCAGGGGGTGGTCGAGGCCCAGGGCGGTGAGCCCGACGGCGGCGTCGTCGACAGTGCCGTCCGCGGTGAGGGTGACAGCGGCACCGGCGGCACCGACTGCCCAGTCTCCGACCCGGCGTTCGACCTTTTCGTAGGCACTGCCCGACCGGGGGCGGATGCCGAACCTGAGTTCGCAGAGCAGTTCATCGTGCCCGACCGCGGTTTCATAGGGTCCGCGGTGGAACTCGGACATGGACAGGATGCGCTCGCCGCCCGGTCCGCGGATCACTGCCTCGGCGCCCAGGACATCACACACCGTGGAGAGGTCCTCGGCCGGGTCGGCCTGGCACAGCGAGCCGCCAATGGTGCCGCGGTTGCGGACCACGGGGTCGGCGATCACCCGCTCGGCGTCCCGCACGATGGGGAACAGCCCGGCCACCTCGTCCGACTCGAGCAGGGTGGTGTGGCGCGTCAGGGCGCCGACCCTTAGCTTGTTGCCGTCACGGAGGATGAAATCGAGCTCGTATAGGTCATTGATGTCGATCAGCCATTCGGGCCGGGAGAGGCGGAGCTTCATCATCGGCAGGAGGCTATGGCCGCCGGCAACCACCCGCGATTCGGGTCCGTACCGGGCAAGGAGTTCCAGTGCGTTCTCCACCGTAGTGGCGCGCACGTAGTCAAATGGAGCCGGAATCTGCATAGTCCCTACCTCACTCCGAAAGGCCGGCGGCGTGGAGTAGCAGCTGCCTGGCGCCGGATTGAGGTCAGTCTTGCCCCGGCCTGACAGGGCTGTCAATATCGTCATAAGCGAAAGGTTATGAAGCCGTGGCGATGACATTGGGACAGTTGCGGACGTTCGCCCTGGTGGCCAAGCTGGGTTCCCTCCATGCGGCCGCCGTCCAGCTCGGAGTCAGCGAACCGGCAGTATCGACGGCGCTCGCCGCACTCAGGCAGGATCTGGGCGACCCGCTCTTCGTGCGCGCCCATGGCGGGATTGCGCTGACTCCCGGCGGCCGGGCGCTCGCCGAACATGCCCAGGACATCGTGGGACTGGCGGACCGTGCCCGGTGGGAGGTGGCACATGCCCAGACCGAGACCGGGCGGCTGAAAATCGTGGCGACGGCGCCGTTTGCTGAGCACGCGGCGGGGCGCCTGCTGGACCTTTTCACCCGCCGGGTTCCCGGGGCCTCCGTCGATGTGGTGGTGGAGGAGGCCGAGGACATCGCCTCGCTGATGCGGGAACGCGTCTACGACATCGCTTTGGGGGCCAGGCCCGCCGCCCGCAACGGCTCCCTTGCCAACGGTACTGGCGACGTCGGCATCGACTCCGTCCCGTTCCTGCGGTACCAGCGGATCGTCGTGGCGGCCGCCGGGCATCCGATCGCCGCCCTCCACGGACCGGTCGCGCCGGCCGAACTGCTGCGCAGACCCTGGTTTGCCGGGCCCGCCGGCATCCAGGCGGCCAGCGAGGAGGGCCGCTGGCTGGCTGCCCAGTCGGTGGCGCCGGAGATCGTCCGGTTGAGCAGCGAAACGGAGGCCCTGGCCGCCGTCAGGGCCGGAGAAGGAACCATGCTGGCGCTGGGGCATATTGTCCGGGCTGAAATCCGCAGCGGTTCCCTGGTCCGTGTGCCGGTAGCCGGAACGCCGATCTCCGGGCTCTGGTGGGCCAGTGCCCTGGACCGCGGCCGGGCCACCACCATGGCGCGGACCCTCCAACGGTTTGCCGGCACTGCCGACGCCACCGCGGCCATGGTCGCCCCCGGCGGTTCCCGAGGGCTGGAACGGCGGGGATCCAAGTTCCACGTGGCGCTCTGGAGCTGAGGGGCCGCCTGCGTGCCGCCTGCCGCCGTGCCGCTGTGTCGCGTTGCGCAACGCCGGGGGCGGGTGCTACCCCTTGAGGGTTAGACGATCCATTCACCCTGCGAGAAGGAGTAGCAATGACGTTGTCCCGAGACGAAGACAGCTCGCTGCGGCATTGGAGCAGCCGGCTGATCCAGGCGCTGCAGATCCTCGACCTGGAAGTCGACCACGAAAAGATCGTCCAGGTGGCGGAGGAATCGGTCAAAGCCGTCGGGCCGCATGCGGACGCCATCAGTGCGTTCATCGTGGGCTACGCGGCGGGGACTGCGTCCACCAAGGGCCGCAAGGGCACGCAGGAGGCTGTGCACGCCGCGTCGAACAAGGTCATCGAGCTCTGCGAACATGGCGAGTCGGGCGGCCCGGACGAGAAAGGCTGGGCCAAGAGGGCCCAGTAGCCCGCCCCGCGAGCACCCTGGAAGCACGCCGGACCTGATGCACAGGGATCAGGCCATACGCGCGGTCCGCAGCCACTGGACATGCTCCGCGGTGGGGCGCGGGCATGGGCATGTTGGTGTTATGTCCACTCGCCGTGGCCGGGGCGGGGCATGTCCGCTGGTGCGGACTGGCCCGGCCCCGGCTGGCGGGTGCCTAGCGTGAGGCCACCCGGGCAGGGGCTGTTGCCGCGCCGTCGGGCGTCTGGTCCAGGCTCGGCTCGAGCCGGACGATGACTGCCTTCGAGACTGGCGTGTTGCTGCCTTCGGCCGTGTGGTTCAGCGGCACCAGCACGTTGGCTTCGGGGTAATAGGCGGCAGCGCAACCGCGTGCCGTGGGGTACGGCACCACACGGAACTTGCGCACCACGCGTTCCTCACCGTCGTCGTAAACGCCGCGGACGTCCACATATTGCCCGTCCGCAAGGCCGAGTTCGGCGATGTCGTCAGGGTTCACGAACACCACATGGCGGCCCTTCTTGATGCCACGGTAGCGGTCGTTGTGCGAGTAGATGGTGGTGTTGAACTGGTCGTGGGAGCGCATGCTCTGCAGGATCAGGGTTCCCTCCGGCCGTTCGACAAGTTCAAGATCGTTGGCTGTCAGCACGGCCTTGCCGGTGGGCGTGGGGAAAGTGCGGGAGTCGCGGGGACCGTGGGCGAGGACAAACCCGCCTTCCTGCCGGATCCGCTGGTTGTAGTCCTTGCAGCCGCCCACCACGCGCGAAATATGGTCCCGGATGAGGTCGTAGTTCTTCTCATAGCCGTCCCAGTCGGCCCTGATCTTGTCGCCCACCAGGAGTTTGCCCAGCCGGCTCACGATGGCCGGCTCCGAGAGCAGATGGTGGGACACCGGCTCGACGCTGCCCCAGGACGGGTGCACGGCGCAGACGGTGTCCTCCACCGACACGAACTGGGGACCGGATTCCTGGATATCGATCTCGGTCCGGCCCATCGTGGGGAGGATCAGGGCCTCGCGGCCCGTCACAGTGTGCGAGCGGTTCAGCTTGGTCGAGATCTGGACCGTCATCTCCGTGTTTTGCATGGCAGCCTCGGCGGCGTTCGTGTCCGAGATGGCACCCACCAGATTGCCGCCCAGGGCGACGAATACCTTGATCTCGCCCGCGCGCATCTTGTTGATGGTCTCGACGGCGTCCGCGCCGTGTTCGCGGGGCGGCTCGAAGTCGAACTCCTCGCCGAGGGCCTCCATGAAGGACTGCGGCATTTGCTCCCAGATGCCCATGGTCCGGTCGCCCTGCACATTGCTGTGCCCGCGGATGGGGGAGGCGCCGGCGCCTGGCTTGCCGATATTGCCGCGCAGCAGCAGGAGGTTGATGATCTCCTTGATGGTGGCAACACCCTTCTTCTGCTGCGTGATGCCCATGGCCCAGGTGATGATGACTTTCTCGGCCTTGAGGTAGCGGGCGGCCAGCTCATCGATGTCCTCGCTGCGCAGGCCCGTGGCCTCAAGCACTGTGCCTTCATCCAGCCCGGCGAGGTGTTCCTTGAGCTCCTCGAGCCCCTCGCAGTGTTCGGCCAGGAAGGCGTGGTCCAGGACCGTCCCGGGGTTCTTGGCCTCGGCGTCGAGCACGCGCTTGGACACGGCCTGCAGCAGCGCCATGTCCCCGCCGATCCGGATCTGGAGGAACTGGTCCGCGATCTGGACGCCGTGACCGACGACCCCGTTGACCTGCTGCGGGTTCTTGTACCGGCGCAGGCCCGCTTCGGGGAGGGGGTTGACGGCTACGATCTCACCGCCGTTGCGCTTGCACGCCTCGAGTTCGGTCATCATCCGGGGGTGGTTGGTGCCGGGGTTCTGGCCCATGATGATGATCAGGTCGGCTTTGGCGTAGTCGTCGAAGCTGACCGTCGCCTTGCCGATGCCGATGGTCTGGCCCATGGCCCAGCCGGAGGATTCGTGGCACATATTGGAGCAGTCCGGCAGGTTGTTGGTGCCGTAGCCGCGGACCATGAGCTGGTAGAGGAAGGCAGCCTCGTTTGAGGTCCGGCCGCTCGTATAGAACGCCGCCTGGTCGGGGGAGTCCAGACCCTTGAGCTTGTCGGCCACGAGCCGGAGCGCCTCGTCCCAGCTGACCGCCTTGTAGTGGTCCTCGCCGGCGGCCTTGTACACCGGTTCGGTCAGGCGGCCCTGCATGCCAAGCCAGTACTCGGTCTGGCTGCGCAGGTCGCTGACGGCATTCTCGGCCCAGAAAGTTTCGGGAACCACCACCGGGGTCGCTTCCCAGGTGACCGCCTTGGCCCCGTTCTCGCAGAACTCGAATGCCTTGCGGTGGTGGGGATCCGGCCACGCGCAGCTCGGACAGTCGAAGCCGTCCTTCTGGTTCATCGCCATGACGGTCTTGCGGGTCCGGTTCAGCCCCATCTGTTCGATGGCCGGCTTCATGGAGTGGTACACGCCCGGGACGCCGGCGGCCCAGCTTTTCGGCCCGTCTCCGACGACGAGATCCTTTTCGGACGGTTCCTCAATATGAGGGGTCTTGCGAGTCACGTGAACTTCCCTTCTGCAACCACCACCCGGATGGGGCGGCGTGCTGATCTGCCACTCTGCACCTTACCGTCAGGCCTATCAGCTTGATCGGAGCGCCGCAAGCAATTGCCCGGCACCCGTCCCTGCACTGCGCGCGCCCCCAATACCAGCACCACCTTGGCGCAAGCTGGGGATCTACTGTGCGCCGGCCTCAGGTAGCGGAGGCCAAAAATTCGGGTCCTCGAGGGGTATCCGTTACCCGGCTGTTATTCGTCGACAGCACGCCCGTGCAGTAGTTCCCGCGTAGGCCGCGCCAGCGCCGTTGAGCGCAGGTCGAGTAGCCCAAAGCATCCGCGCACGTGGTCACGGCTCGTGATCCGGGTAGCCAGAGGCCCCGGCAAGCACCGGACTGCGGTCCGGATCCGAAGTTACTGACCGGTCCCAGTTTTCCCCAAGGAATCACCCAGCACTCTTGCACCATCACTCACTCTAAGAGGCAGGTGTGTAATGAATTTGTTCGCATGCAGGAAGGTCGAAGGCCAAAGACGTGCCTTTAGCCGGCCAACCCGCGCAGTAGCGGCAGGGACAGCGATGACCTTGCTCAGTTTTGTTGGACTTACCACAACGGCGCTTGGCGCCAGCGCCGCGCCGGCACCCGTCGGCGCAGGCTTCACCGTCACCGCGGCCGACCTGGCCTATATCCTCAAGCAGATCAAGATCGCCGAGGCGCACGTCGCGAATACGACGTCGGCGACCGGCCCTTGCGGGGCGCTGGTCGGGCCTGGCCCCAACCAGATCCCGGACGCCCTCACCTCCTACGGCCTCCGTACGGTTGACGGCTCCTGCAACAACCTGATCAAAGGCCGCGAAACGTATGGGGCCGCCGATCAGCTATTCCCGCGTCACGCGACGCCGTCGTTTAACACCGCCGACGCCGTCCCCGCCGGGTTCGGCCCTGCCGGCACGTCCTCCTACGCGCAGAAGTCGGGCAACGTGTTCGACTCCCAGCCCCGCCAGATCAGCAATCTGATCGTGGACCAGACCTCCACCAATCCAGCCGCCGTGGCTGCTGCCGGGTTCCCGGTCCGGACCCAGGGCAACCCCGGACTGTTCCCCTGCACCACTGATCCTGACCCCTTGGCGACTCCGCCGGTCGAGGCTGTGCCGGCCGGCTGCGTCCCCACGGGTGACACGCTGTTCATCCCCAACGTCACCACCGACGTCGGACTCTCCCCGCCGTACAACTCCCTGTTTACCCTGTTCGGTCAGTTCTTCGACCACGGCGTGGACCAGACGGTCAAGGGCGGCGGAACGGTGTTCGTGCCGCTCAAGGCCGACGACCCGCTGATTACCGTGGGCCCTGACGGCAAGGCCGGTACGGGTGACGAAGTGGCACCCAACAGCCCGAACGCGTTCATGGTCCTCACCCGGGCCCAGAACCAGCCCGGCAACGACGGTATCCTTGGTACAGCGGATGACGTCCAGGAAGCCGCCAACACGGACTCGCCCTACGTGGACCAGTCCCAGACCTACACGTCCCACCCCTCGCACCAGGTGTTCCTGCGGGAATACATCAACAACGCCGCCGGCAGGCCGGTTTCAACCGGCAAGCTCCTGGGCGGTCCTGCCGGCCCCACCGCCGGCGGCATGGCCACGTGGGCGGACGTAAAGTCGCAAGCAGCGATCTTCCTTGGCCTCAAGCTTGAGGACAAGGACGTCACCAACATCCCGATGATCGCAGCTGACCCGTACGGCAAGTTCATCCCTGGCCCCGCCCGGGGCCTGCCGCAATACGTTACGCTGACCGGACTCGTTGAGGGCAACACGGCAAGTCCCGTCCCGGTGCCGGCAAACGTGCGGTTCTTCGACACCCCGTTCCTGACCGACATCGCGCACAACGCCGACCCGTCGCCGCAGGACACGGACCACAACCCGCTCACGCCGCCCGTCGCGCCCACCCCGGACACCGACAACACGGCCTCGGCAGATTTTGCGAACCAGCCCGCCGGGACTTACGACGACGAAATGCTCAACGCGCACTTCTGTGCCGGTGACGGCCGCGTCAACGAAAATATCGGCCTGACCACCATCCACCAGGTGTTCCACTCCGAGCATGACCGGCTCGTCGCGGACATCGAGAACACCCTGACCAACGACACTTCGGCCAAGGGCGTCGCTGCGCTGGCGGAGTGGAAGTTGGCCGCCGGTGCCAACGGCTGGAACGGTGAACGCCTGTTCCAGGCGGCACGGTTCGTCACGGAAATGGAGTACCAGCACCTGGTCTTCGAGGAATTCGCCCGGAAGGTCCAGCCTGCGGTCCAGCCCTTCCACGTCTACCACACGGACGTCAACGCGGCCGTGAGGGCAGAGTTCGCCCACGCGGTCTACCGGTTCGGGCACTCGATGCTCACGGAGACGATCGCACGCACCAACGCGGACGGCACCGACAACTCCATTTCCCTGCTCCATGGCTTCCTGAACCCGCCCGAGTACACCAACGGCGGATCGGCGGGGTCGCTGACCTCGGAAGAGGCCGCCGGCAGCGTCGTCATGGGCATGAGCGACCAGGTCGGCAACGAACTCGACGAGTTCGTGACGGGCACCCTGCGCAACAACCTGCTGGGTCTTCCCCTGGACCTGGCGACGATCAACATGACGCGTGCACGTTCAGAAGGCGTTCCGCCGCTCAATGAGCTGCGGCGCCAGATCAACGACGCCACGGGCGACGCTCAATTGGCTCCGTACACGAGCTGGGCGGACTTCGGGCAGAACCTCAAGCACCCGGAATCCTTGATCAACTTTGTCGCCGCATACGGCACCTACCCGACCATCACCAGCGAAACCACGCTGGCGGGTAAGCGGGCAGCGGCCAAGGCGATCGTTGATCCGGGCACCCTGGCGACCCCTCCCACGGCTGACATGACGGACTTCATGAACAGTGCCGGCCCGTGGGCGACGCAGGAGACCGGCCTGAACAGGGTCGACCTCTGGGTAGGCGGCCTGGCGGAGAAGACCAACCTCTTCGGCGGACTCCTGGGCAGCACGTTCAACTACGTGTTCGAGAACCAGCTGACCGACCTGCAGAACGGTGACCGCCTCTACTACCTGGCGCGTACTCCGGGCATGAACCTGCGGTCGCAGCTGGAGAGCAACTCCTTTGCAGAGATGATCATGCGCAACACCAATGCGCACACACTCAAGGCTGATGCCTTCGGCACCGCCGACTGCAAGTTCCAGCTGGGCAACCTGGCCGGAACGCCGGCGGGCTTCACGGCGTCGGGGGCTACGGTCGCCGATGACCCGACCAGCGAGTGCAAGGAGAACCTGGTTCTCCTGCGCAAGCCGGACGGCACCATCCAGTATATGGAGAAGAACACAGTCGATCCCAGCGGCATCAACGGCCAGTCCGTGTACAACGGCACCGCCAACGCCGACCGGGTCACCGGCGGCAACGACAATGACACGTTCCTCGGCAACGCGGGCAACGACGTCATTGAAGGCAACGGCGGCGACGACATCGCACTCGGCGGCGCGGACGACGACCGGATCACCGATCTGTCCGGCGCCGACGTCCTCAAGGGCGGTCCGGGCAACGACTACCTCAACTCCGGCATCGGCGATGACATCAACATGGGCGGCGACGGCCAGGACTTCACCAACGGCGGCGCCAACGACAACGAAACCTTTGCCGGCGAAGGAAACGACTTCGTGCAGTCCGGTGACGGTGCCGATGCGACGTTCGGTGACGGCGGCGATGACTGGATCCAAGGCGGTTCCGGCCAGGACCTGCTGATCGGCGATCACGGTGCACCGTTCTTCGACGACCCGGCCCAGACGAAGCCCGGAAACGACATCTTCGTCGGACAGGTTGGCGAGAACGACTACGACGCCGAAGGTGGCGACGACATCATGACGTCCAACGCGGCCATCGACCGCTACGCCGGTGCTGCCGGCTTCGACTGGGCCACGCACCAGTACGACACCGTGGCAGCCGATGACGACATGAAGATCAACAACAACCTGATCGGACTCCCGCTTCCCGTCGTGGTCAACCGCGACCGGTGGCAGGAAGTGGAAGCCAACTCCGGTTCCAAGTTCGACGACGTCATCCGTGGCGACGACGCAGTGCCCAGCACCGTAGGTGGTGCAGGCTTCAGTGGCTGCGACGTCCTCGACCAGACGGGCATCAACCGGATCGCCGGCCTGCAGGCTATCCTCCCGGCACCGACCACCCCGCTTGCACCGGTCGAGGCACTCTCACCGATGGGCGTCTGCCCCCTGACCGGTCCGGTCTGGGGCGACGGCAACATCCTCGTCGGCGGCCTCGGCAGCGACAAGCTCGAAGGCCGGGGCGGCAACGACGTCATCGACGGCGACCGGTATCTGAAGATCCGCATCAGCGTGCGGGACAACGCGGGCGCAGAGATCGGGACCACCGACCTCATGGAGCGTCCGTACCAGGCAGGTAACCCGCAGACCCTGGCGGCCGCAGTAGCGGCCGGCGTCGTCAACCCGGGGAACCTGGTGGCTGTCCGCGAACTCGTCACCCCCACCGCCCTCGAAACCGCGGGCAACCGGGACGTCGCGATCTTCTCCGGACCGCGGGCCAACTACACCATCACCACTACAGGCGGCACCGGCACTATCGGTTCGGCTGGCTCAACCACCACGGTGGTGGACAACGTTGGAGTCGACGGCACGGACACGATCCGCAACATCGAGTTCCTGCAGTTCTCCGACACCGTACTGCCAGGCGCTCCGGTCATCGGCACGGCAACCGCCGGCCCCGGGCAGGCAACGGTGCGCTGGACGGCCCCGACGGTCGGCCCTGCCGACTCCTTCTCCGTGAAGGTGCTCGACGTGACGACGAACCCGGCCGGCGTCCAGATCGGTGCCCTGCGCACCGCCCCGGCAGGCGCCACCAGCCTGGTGGTAACCGGTCTGACCAACGGATCCCAGTACCGGTTCCAGGTGCTGGCCAGCAACGCCCTCGGTGACAGCCCGTTCTCGGCACTCTCCAACACGGTGAGCCCGACGACGGCCACCGTACCGGGAGCGCCCACCATCGGGACGACCACGGCAGGGAATGCCTCGGTGACCGTAAGGTGGACCGCACCGGCGAACACCGGCGGATCGGCCATCACCGGTTACACGGTGCGGGCCTTCGCCGGAACCGTACTGGCACGGACGCAGGCGGTCACCGGAAACGTCGGAAGCGTCGTCGTGACGGGCCTGACCAACGGGACGGCATACACGTTCGACGTCGCGGCCGTCAACGCAGTGGGTACGGGCGGGTTCTCGGCCCGCACCGCAGCGGTGACGCCACGGACGGAATTCGTGGCTCCCACCGTGACGGCGCGGACACCGGCATCCGGTGCCCTCTCGGTCAGCCAGGGCGCCAACGTGACTGCAACGTTCAGCGAAGCGGTGACGGGAGTCAGCGGAACCACGTTCCAGCTGCGGCTCGGCACCACGCTGGTCCCCGCCGTCGTGTCCTACAACCCGCTCACCCGGGTTGCGACACTGAACCCGAGCGTCACGCTGACGGCAGACCGCGTCTACACGGCGACCCTCTCGGGCATCCGTGATCTCGCGGGCAACACGATGGCGACGAGCACGTGGTCATTCACCACGGGCCCGAACCCGACCATCACCGCCACGACTCCTGCAACGGGAGCCACGGGCGTGCTGCGCAACAGCAACGTGACCGCCACGTTCAGTGAGGCCATTACCGGCTTCGCGGTTGCCGGCAAGGTCCGGATTGAGCGTGTCTCTACCGGGGCCGTGGTCACCTCGGCGATCACGTTCAACACCACCACCAGGGTGCTGACGATCAACCCCGGAACCAGCCTGCTCGCGAACACCCAGTATCGGGTCACCGTCACCGGTGGCACTACTGGCGTCCGCGACCTGGCCGGCAACCCGCTGACAAGCCGTGTCTGGACATTCACCACGGGCGCAGCACTCTAACAGCAGCACGAGATCGCCGGCTGGCGGACCCACTGCGGCCCGTCAGCCGGCTTCCTCAATTCGTCGAAAATTTCAGCTTTTCGACACGGTATTCAGTTCAATTGCCCACTTGGAGGGGCCATGACTACACGACGAGAGATCTTCAAACTGGGCGCTGTCGGCGCCCTCGGCCTTGCTGGTTTCAAAGGCGGCGACGACGACGTCCCGACGACGGGCACCGCCGCGCCGGCCGCGACGCCGGTCACCGCCAGCCAACTTTCACCGCAGAACATGCCTGTTCCCTATGCGGGAGTGTTCCGCCGCCCGCCGGAGCTGGTCCCCTTTCAGACGGGCTTCGACGGCGGCGACCCGGCGCGTCCGTTCGCCCGGTACGCCCTCACCCAGAAGCTCGGCCAGGCCCAGTTCGTGCCCGGACTGAACACCACCGTCGCGGGCTACAACGGCATCTTCCCCGGCCCAACCATCCGGGCCATTCAGGGCACCCGGATCGAGGTGCGGATCCGCAACGCGCTGCCCGCCGCCGGGCTGGTCCAGCCCGCCCGCTTTGATACCGTCACCCACCTGCACGGCTCAGCGTCGCTGCCGCAATACGACGGCTACGCCAACGACATCACCGTCCCGGGAAACGTCAAGAACTACCGGTACCCCAACTTTCAGACGGCTCGGACCCTCTGGTACCACGACCATAAGCACCACATCACCGCCCAGAACGTGTATTCCGGGCTCGCGGCCTTTTATCCACTGTCCGACAAGTTTGAGCGTGCCCAACTGCCGCAGGGCGAATTCGACGTACCACTCATGATCTCGGACGCGATGTTCAACGCCGACGGATCCCTCGCCTACAACGACAACGACGTCAAGGGCCTCTGGGGCGACATCATCATGGTCAACGGCGTGCCGTGGCCCACCATGAAGGTCAAGCCCCGGATCTACCGCTTCCGGGTGCTCGACGCCTCGATCTCGCGGTCCTACCGGCCCACGCTGTCCACCGGAGACCCCATCTATGTGGTGGGCACCGACGCCGGCATGACGCCCAAAGTGCAGGCTGTGAAATCCTGGCGGCAGGGCACAGCGGAACGCTATGAGGTGCTGATCGATTTCCGGAAATACCGGACCGGCCAGCTGATCGAGCTGCGGAACCTCAGCAACAAGAACAACATCGACTTCGCCAACACCAACAAGATCATGCGCTTCCAGGTGGTGGCCGACTCCGGGTCCGGGGCCGGCTCCATTTCCAGCATTCCGACGACCCTGGACGACGGCGGCTCCGTCAACGCCTCTAGGGGCGGCATCCCCACCATGAGCCTCACCCCGGCGATGGCGAAGGCGAAGCGCGAACTGAAATTCTTCCGGGACCATGGACAGTGGACCGTCAACGGCGTCACGTGGGCCGACGTGGAGAAGTCCGGGTTCACCAAGCTGTTCGGCAACCCCCAGCCATTCGACGTCGAGCAATGGACCATCATCAACGCGTCCGGGGGATGGTTCCATCCAGTACACATCCACCTCATTGACGCCAAGATCATCGCGAGGAACACTAACGGCGGCCAGCCGTTTGCCTGGGAAAAGGGCCCCAAGGATGTCTTCTACGCCGGCGAGAACGAGTCCGTCACTGCCCTCATGCAGTTCGACACAGGTACCGGCGGAGGCGGCCGCTACATGATCCACTGCCACAACCTGGTCCATGAGGACCACGACATGATGGTGCAGTTCTCCGTCGGTGACCTCCGCACCAACGACCCCATCACTTCCGACCCGCCGACCCTGGACACCACTGCTCTGGACGCGTTCCCGCCGGTGTACCGGCCCGGACTGCCGGCGGGGACCTGAGATGGGCCGCGTTGGGGCGCTGGGCGCGGCGGCCCTGCTTGTACTGGCGCTGAGCGCCTGCACAGGCGGAGCGCCGTCACCGGCCCAGCTCTCTCCGACGGCAGCGCCGACCGCCGGCGCCGTGCAGAGCGCGGCGCCCGTGTCCCTGGAGAATGGGACCGACGTCGGCAACGGCCGCCCGGCCGTGAGCCACGACGGGCTGATGGTTCGACGCCGTGCGGTGATTGCCATCCACCCCGCCGAGGGCGGAAAGCCGGGCGCGCCGCGCGCACGGCTCGAGCAGACCGCGGCTGCCGGCGGCATCGTCCTTTCCGACATCCCCCCGGATGTGCTCGAACCAGCGATCCTGGAGCACCTCGCGCCGGAACTGATTCTGGCGCTTCCGCCCGGAAGCACCAGCGACGACGCCGAAAAACTGGCGGAGCGCGCCTTCGGCCCGGAGGGCAGCTACCCCGGCGTGGAGCATGTCCACGTCGCCTCAGTCCTCGTCCACGACCTCAAGTTCAGCGTCGCTGCCGCCGATCCGGCAGCCCTGGCGGCTGCCATCGCCGAGGAAGGCATTCTCTCGGACGCGCTCGGGAACTATGGCACGTCGGTGGATGGCGGAGCCCTGACGTTCACGTACACGGGACCACTGCTCAGCGACTCGCTGGTGGAATCCGTGCGGAACGGCATGGCCCGCGGCGCCGGGGTCCAGCCAGCGGACGTGACGCTGGCTCCCCGTTCAACCACGGGGGAGGGAGTGGACATGTCCCGCGAACCGGAACCGGCGGAGCCTGAACCGTCCGCGGGGGACAGCGGGACGCACTCGCATGAGGAAGGCGGCGATGATTCGGGCAGCGGCACAACCGCGACGACCCCAGGCCCCGACGATTCAGGACACTGAGGAGTCCGGACACTGAGCGCACCAGTGGCCGGCCGGGGGCAAGCTACCGGCCGGCCACGAGTGTGTCCCGGATCACGCGGCGCAGGACCTTGCCGATCAGCGAACGCGGCAGCTCATCCACCACGGCAACGCGGCGCGGCACCTTGTAGGCGGCCAGGTTCTCCCGGGCAAACGCCAGCAGCGCCTCCGGGTCCAGGCCGGAGCCCGCGGACGGGACGACGGCGGCAACCACGTCTTCGCCGCCGCCCGGGCGGGGCAGTCCCACCACGCACACGTCCCGGACACCGGGGTACCCGGAGAGGACATCTTCAACTTCCGTGGGGGAGACGTTGAAGCCCCCCGTGATGATCAGTTCCTTGATCCGGTCCCGGACGGTCACAAAATCATCCTTATCTACCGAGACGATGTCACCGGTCCGGAACCAGCCGCCCTCCAGCAGCGCCTCCTCGGTCTCCTTCGGCCGGTTCCAGTAGCCGGCAAAGACCTGCGGGCCGCGGACCAGGAGCTCGCCCTCCTCTCCCGGGGCGCGGTCCAGGAGGACGTTCCGCGGATCCACCACACGAATGTCCGTCAGAGGAAACGGGACCCCCACGGTTCCCGGTTTCCGGCTGGGACCGAAGGGGTTGCCCAAGGCGATGGGCGAGGTTTCCGTCAGCCCGTAGCCCTCGATCAGGTAGCCCCCGGTCGCCTTCTCCCACGTGTCCACCGTCGCCGTCGGCAGGTTCATCGCCCCCGAGATGGAAAAGCGGATGCTGTCCAGCGCGATACCGCGCTCGGCGGCTGCGGCGGCGATGCGGTCGTAGATCGGCGGCACCGCCGGCAGGAATGTGGCAGGTGACTTCCTGTGGGCCTTCAGCACGAGGTCGACGTCGAACTTAGGGAAGAGCACCAGCCTCGCGCCGATGCTTAGGGCAAACGTCATGCACAGCGTCAGGCCGTAGGCGTGGAACATGGGCAGCACCGCGTACACGGTTTCCCGGCCGTCCTTGAGCCCCGGCACCCAGGCGCGGCCCTGCGCGGCATTGGCCTGGAGATTGGCGTGGGTCAGCATGGCGCCTTTGGGCCGGCCCGTGGTGCCGCTCGTGTATTGGATGACAGCCAGGTCAGAGGCGGCCGGGCGCGGATGCTTTTTCTTCAGGTCGCCTGAGCCAAGGAGATCTTTCCACGCCAGCACCGTCCGGCGCGCCGGCTGCGCCACGGGCCGGCGCGTGTGCTTTCCGGCGGTCAAGGCGGTGCGGGCGGCGCGGGCCGCCGGCACGGGGAGCCGCAGCGCGACCCGTTGCAGCAGCGGCATCGCCGGAATCAGCTCAACGGAGACGATGCTCTGCAGCCCGACGTCGGCCGGCAGTTGGCGGACCTTGTCCACGGCCTTGTCCCAGACAACGGCGACGGTGGCGCCATGGTCCTCGAACTGGTGGCGCAGCTCACGGTCCGTATATAAGGGGTTGTGTTCGACGACCACGGCGCCCAGGCGCAGTGCCGCGTGGAACGCGATGATGTGTTGCGGGCAGTTTGGCAGGACCAGCGCCACCCGGTCACCGGCCCGGACGCCGAGCTTCCTCAGACCCGCGGCCGCCCTGTTGATGGCGGTGCCGAGGTCCCGGTAGCTGGTAGGCGCTCCGAAGAATTCCAGGGCGGTCTTCTTCCCGTAGCGCCGGACCGACGAGTCCATCAGGTCGACGAGGGACCCTTCGGGGAGCTTGAGGCTGGCGGGAACCCCGGGGCTGTAATGGCGGGTCCAGGGGCGGTCGGGACGCCTGGGCCCTGCGGATTTGGTGCTCATGGTGTGTCCTTGCGACTGGGCTGCGCTGTGCTGGGCGGTGCCGGGCTGCCGGCCTCGGGCCCGGCCGGGCCCATCAAGAAATCCTACCGGGGGCTGCCCGCCTGGACGCGTGCCGCGTAGGCCCCGGCGGCGGCCGGCGCCGGCCCGGAGGTGACTTTTGGCCCTTGGCACCCGGCAGGCCCGGGCGGAAGCTGGGGCGTACACCGCGAGCCGCGGGTCCGCGCACTTCTCTGGGGTCGTTCAGGACACAGGTTCGCGCTGGTCACAGGTTTGCGCTGGTCACAGGTTCGCGCGCAATTAACGCACAATTTACGCAAGAAGAAGGTCCACGGTGGCGCCATGAAGCAGCAGCAGCCGAGCCTGAACTTCCTTGGTGCCACCGACACCGTGACCGGGTCACGTTACCTGATCGACGCCGGCGGCGGGCGCGTGCTGGTGGACTGCGGACTCTTCCAGGGCTATAAGCGCAGCCGCGAGCGCAACCGGGCGCCCTTTCCGGTGCCGCCGCGGTCCATCGACGGCGTGGTGCTGACCCACGCGCACCTGGACCACACCGGATATGTCCCTGCTCTGGTCAGGGGCGGGTTCGGCGGCCCCGTGTACGCCACGGCCGGCACCACAGACCTATGCAAACTCATCCTGCCGGACAGCGGCCACCTGCAGGAGGAGGAGGCCCGGTATGCCTCGCAGCGGGGGTCATCCGCGCATGATCCCGCCCTGCCCCTCTACACGGCTGCGGACGCCGTCGCGTCCCTCAACAGATTCAAAATCGTCGAGTTTGATGTGCCCCTTGACCTTGGCGGTGGCATGGAGTTGACGTTCGTGCCGGCCGGGCACATCCTGGGGGCCGCCCAGGTGCACGTCCGGGTTGGCTCCCAGTCGGTGCACTTCACCGGGGACCTGGGCCGGGCCGATGACCCGTTCATGTATCCGCCCCGCCCGCTCGGCGAAACCGGCATCCTGGTGACCGAATCAACCTACGGCAACCGGAAACACTCCACTGAGGATCCGGAGAAGCTGCTGGGAGAGATCATCAACCGCGTCGCGAAACGCGGAGGGGTCATCATGTTTGCCGCGTTCGCCGTCGGCCGGGCCGAAACGCTGATGCTGTACCTGTCCCGGCTCTTGCGCAAGGGCGCGATTCCTCGGATCCCGGTCTACCTCAACAGCCCCATGGCCATCGACGCCTCCGAAATGTACCAGCGCCACCCCGAAGAACACCGGCTCAAGCGGGAGGAATACGTGGACATGTACAAACTGGCCAAACTCACCCGCACCGTGGACGAATCCAAGTTGCTGAACCTGCGCGGCGGCCCCATGATCATCATCTCGGCCAGCGGCATGCTGACGGGCGGACGGATCCTGCACCACGTCGCGGCGTACGGCCCCGACCCGAAAAACGCCATCATCCTCAGCGGCTACCAGGCCAGCGGCACGCGGGGGGCCACCCTTGCTGCCGGTGAACGCGAGTTGCGCATCTACGGGGAAGACGTCATGGTGCGGGCCGAGGTTATCCAGATGGAAAGCCTGTCCGCGCACGCCGACGGCGACGCCATCATCGCGTGGATGAGGGCGTCAGAAGTAGCGCCCCGCATGACTTACATCACGCACGGTGACCCGGACGCGTCCGACGCCCTGCGTATCAGGATCAAACGCGAACTCGGCTGGCGGGCCAGGGTGCCCGAATACCTGGAGACGATCGACATCGAGGATCCGCGATGAACCCCGAGGCCGTCACCCGGACCACCGTGTTGAAGGAGGTCCACGATCTCGCCCGGCCGCTGAAAACCGATCGGGACCTCAACGGCCTCGTGCGGCGCGCGGCCGACTGCCGTTTTGTCGCCATCGGCGAGGCCTCCCACGGCACCCACGAGTTCTACACCTGGCGCGACACCCTCAGCAGACGGCTCATCGCGGAGGAGGGCTACAACTGGATTGGGGTGGAAGGGGACTGGCCCGACTGCCGGCGGATCAACCGATGGGTCCGCGGCCAGGAGGGGAAGGACCAGGGCGTCCACGCGCTGCTGGCCGGCTTCGAACGCTGGCCAACCTGGATGTGGGCCAACGAGGAAGTCGCGGCGTTCCTGGACTGGCTGCGCAGCTGGAACCTGGCCAGGCCGCTGGACAAACGTGTCGGCTTCTACGGGCTGGATGTCTACTCGCTCTGGGATTCGCTGCGCGAAATCATCGGCTGGCTGCAGGCGAACGTTCCCGACGCCGTCCCCGCGGCGGAGCGCGCCTGGCAGTGCTTCCTGCCCCACCACGAGGACCCGCACCAGTACGCCTGGAGCACGCGGCTGGTGCCGCAGTCCTGCGAGCCCGACGTCGTGGCCCTCCTGACCGAGGTCAGGAACCGGGCCTTCAGCCCCGGCCGGCAGGAGGAGGACGCCTTCGACGCCGTCCAGAACGCTGAAGTCGCGGCCAACGCCGAGCACTACTACCGCATCATGGTCCGCGGCGACAGGCAGTCCTGGAACGTCCGCGACCACCATATGGCCGACACCATCGACCGGGTCAGCAGGCACCTCGGGCCGGCGTCGAAGGGACTGATCTGGGAACACAACACACACATCGGCGATGCCCGGGCCACCGACATGGCGCAGGACGGCCTGGTCAACGTCGGGCAGCTGCTGCGCGAACGCCACGCGGGCGAAGGCGTGCTGCTGGTCGGCTTCGCATCCCACCGCGGCTCCGTGCTCGCCTCCGACGGGTGGGGCCGCCCCGAACGCATCCTGACGGTGCCGGAAGCGCGCCCGGGCAGCCACGAAGACTTCCTGCATCAGGCCCTGGGGGTGCCCTCAGTGCTGGTGTTCGGCGACGACAGGACCGGGCCGTGGCTTTCGACATGGCTCGGACACCGGGCGATCGGCGTCGTCTACCACCCGGAACGGGACGCCGGAAACTACGTTCCGACCCGGATGGGGGAGCGCTACGACGCCCTCATCTGGCTGGAACACACCGCAGCGCTGCGTCCGGTGCACCATGAACGCCCGCCCCGCGAACCGGAGTTCGAGACCGAGCCCACCGGATTCTAGGCCGGTGTGCATTCCAGGAAAGCAGGAATCAGCATGAGCAAAGCAATCATCGTCGGCATCAACGGGTCCGCGGGCAGCAGCGCCGCCCTGGCCTGGGCCCTTGACCGGGCCGCCCGGGACAAGCTCCCGGTCACGGTCGTCCACGCGGTGGACGACCGCTGGATGTCACCGGATTTTCAGTACCACGAGATCATCCGGGAATCGGGGATGGACCTGCTTCGGGACGCTGAGACGGCCGCCCGTGAACAGGCCCCGGACGTCACTGTCGACATCCAGCTCCGTCATGGCAGCGGCGGCTCGGTGCTCCGGGAAGTCTCCAAGGAGGCAGCCATGATCGTGGTTGGCGGCCATGACAAACATTGGATGGGCGGCGGTCCCATGACGGACCGGGCCCTGCAGGTTGTCTCGGCCTCGGAATGCCCGGTAGCCGTCGTGCCGGCGAAACCGGCCACCGGGGCAAAGGGCGTCGTGGTCGGCGTGGACGGCTCCGAGGAGTCGCTGCAGGCCGTCGCCTTCGCGGCCGCCGAAGCTGACCGGGGTGGAGACGAGCTCACCGTGGTCCTCGCGTTCAAGAGCCCTGCCCGGTGGGTCGAGAAGCAGCTGCCGACCAGTGGTCTCGCCGAGAGCATCGTCGAAGAGGACCGGATTGTTCTCGCCGAGTCGGTCGCCGGGCTCGGCGACAAATACCCCGACCTGGTGGTCCATCAGCGCCTTGAGACGAACACCGAACCGGCGAAGGCCCTCGTGGATATCGCCGCCGACGCCAGGGAGTTGGTGATTGGAAGTCGCGGACGTGGCGGGTTCTCCCGGACCGTGCTCGGCTCCACCGCGCACGCTGTACTCCTGAACGTGCCGTGCCCCACCATCGTGACGAAGGTGCATAAGGTCAAGCACGGCGACTGACCGCCCGGCAAGCAACCCGTGCCGGCAAGGTCCCGGAACGGGCCGGAGAGCCCCCTTTTGGCGGGGGCTTTCCGGCGCCGCCAACGGATGGGAGGATGATGCCGTGGACCCCTTCTTCAATTTCATCACCCACTTTTGGTGGCTCGTCTTTCCCCTGAGCGGACTGGCCGGGGGGTGGGCGCGGTCCTGGTCCAAAGCCGCCGAACGCCGGCACCGCCGCCGCGTGGAGCTTTATACGCTCAAGAACCAGGCGGCGCAGGCAGAGCAGGCCAGCCAGGCCGACGTGCTGGCCCTCATGAAGGCGCACGACACCGTCAACCAACGCTGGCTGGATTACGAACTCGACGTGGGAAAGCTGATCGACTACCCGGTCATGACGGATGTCCGGGAGCCCCTCACCGTGGCCTTCCTCCGGGCCAAACGCGAGGCCGACGGGCTGCGCCCCGGCGCCCCGGCGGAAGTCAGGACCGCCGCGCGGCTTGCGGAGTACCGTGCGGCCGTGACCAGCTTTGAGCTCGCATTCGACGTCGCCGAACGGGAAGCCAAACGGATCAGGGACAGCAAGTTCACCGGTCCCGAACGCCAGCGGCTCGAGACAGCCCGGAAACTTCTGCGGATAGCGTCGGACGCGGCCGCAACTCCCGCCGAGCGGCAGACGGCCTACCGCCGCGCCCGCCGGGAACTCGACGGGCTCATCGTGCTGCCCGAGGCGACGCTAGCGGCGCTGGAGGACAGGATCGCTTCGATGCTCGGCGCGGGCCCGGCGCCGGACGTCCGCCGGGCCGTCTGAGCTGGGCCGCAGCCGGCGGAGCCGGGCGGTGCCCGCTGTGACCGGCACCGCACCGCCACCGTGAAGGCCCGTGCCGCACAGGAGGACTGAATTTAGGGACTTCTGGCATGTTTTGCCCAGCCGTCTTTCCCACGTACCATCGATAAGGTTTCAAATCGCGTTAGCGCCACCGAATTCATCTGATCAGGCATCGAATGGACGTCGTGGCCATGCAGCAACGGGGATGTGGAACTGCCGACCGTGAACACTTCAGATTGGGCAACAGGTGGAAATCACCGTAATGGTGGCGCTAGTGATATCGCTGGCGCTGTTCTTCGACTTCACCAACGGATTTCATGACACCGCGAACGCCATGGCTACCCCCATCGCGACCGGCGCCATCAAACCGAAAACAGCAGTTGCCCTCGCGGCGGTGCTGAACCTCGTGGGAGCGTTCCTCTCCACGGAAGTCGCCAAGACCGTCTCGGGCGGCATCATCAAGGAAGGCTCGGACGGGGTCCAGATCACCCCGGACATCATCTTCGCCGGGCTGATGGGCGCCATCCTCTGGAACATGATCACCTGGCTCAAGGGCCTGCCGTCCAGTTCCTCCCACGCCCTCTTCGGCGGCCTGATCGGGGCCGCGATTGCCGGTATCGGCATCCACGCGATCAACTTCGAGTCAATTCTCCAAAAGATCATTCTTCCCGCGGTGTTCGCCCCGATCATCGCGGGCGGCGTAGCCTACTTGTGCACGCGGCTGGCGTACGGCCTGACCGCCCGCCATGACCCCGAAACCGGGGACAAGCTCACGCAGAAGCGCGGCGGATTCCGGACCGGTCAAGTCTTCACGTCCAGCCTCGTGGCGTTGGCCCACGGCACCAACGACGCCCAGAAGACGATGGGCATCATCACCCTGGTCCTGATCTCCGCCGGCCTGCAGCCTGCCGGCTCCGGTCCGGAGTGGTGGGTTATCACCGCCTGTGCCTTCGCCATCGCGATCGGCACCTATTCCGGCGGGTGGCGGATCATCCGCACCATGGGCTCGGGGCTCACCGAAGTGAAGCCCGCCCAGGGCTTTGCCGCCGAGACCAGCACCGCCACAGCCATTCTGGCGTCCTCGCACCTGGGCTTCGCCCTGTCCACCACGCAGGTGGCCTCCGGCTCGGTCGTGGGCTCCGGCATGGGACGCCGCGGCACTACGGTGCGGTGGGGAACCGCCGGCCGGATTGCCATCGGCTGGCTGTTCACGCTGCCGGCCGCCGGAATCATGGGCGCGCTGACGGCTCTGCTCGTGCAGACCGGGGTCGTAGGCGTGATCATCGCGGCAACAGCCGGCACCGCCGCAGTGGCCTACATGTTTGTGCGCTCACGGAAGTCGCCTGTGGGCAGCAACAACGCCGTCGAGATCGAGGAAGTCGGCCAGGCCGTGCAGTTCCGCAAGAAAAAGTCCGCCACCAAGTCGATCAAGAACGGCGGTGCCCAGCGATGAAATGGCTGGAACTGTTCAGCGTGGCGAGTGCCACGCTTGTGTCCGCTGTAACCGTGGTAGTTCTCTACTCCCTCGGCGTCCGGCTCACGGCCATCGCGGGGGACACCCGGACCTCCCCGGCGGCCTGGACCCGACCGCTCGCTTACACGTGCTTCGCTTTGTGCGGCGCCGCCATTCTCTTCGGGCTCTACCTGATCATTCCTTACTTCCACAAATAAGACGTCCCCGCGGCCGTGCAGCCGTTGCGTTCGGGGGATGGGACACCGGCCACCGCAGTGGCTAGGCTGGGGCCATGGTGAGCTTCCAATACTTCGTGGCGTCCTCACTCGACGGGTTCATCGCCACTGCCGACGACAATCTCGCCTGGCTGCTGCAGTTCAACGGCTTTGAGGGCGGACAGGACAGCTATGACGCGTTCATGGCCGACGTCGGCTGCATCGTCATGGGCGGCGAGACGTACGCGTGGCTTCGGGAGCACGAACCGGACACCTGGCCGTATCCGGGCACACCCTCCTGGGTCTTCACCCGTCACGAGCACGCCGCCCCGAAGGGCGCGGATGTGACGTTCGTGCGCGGGGCGGTAGGCGAGTTCGTGGACGACCTCAAAGAAGCGGCCGGCGGCCGAAACGTCTGGGTTGTGGGTGGAGGCGTGCTCGCAGCGCAGTTCGCTGACGCCGGGCTGCTGGACGAACTGATTGTCTCGGTCATTCCCGTGGTCCTGGGCGGCGGCAAACAGTTGCTGCCTATGGCGGGCCCGACGCCGCCGCTCGAGTTGACATCTTCCCGCACCTTGGGCCGGGGCATCGTGGAGCTGCGCTACCGCTTCCCGGCCCGGCCCTAGCCGGATCCGGCGCCGCCGGGCCGGTCGCCCTCCGCGTTATCGCGGACCTAGCGCGCGATATCGCGGATCAGGTTCGTGATCCGGGCGGTGGAGAGCCGCCGGCCGAGTTCGTCGGTCATCACGATTTCGTGGGTGGCGAGCGTCCGGCCGAGGTGAATGGCCGTGCAGGTGCCGGTGACGGTGCCCTCGGAGATCGCCCGGTGGTGCGTCGCCCCGACCTCGATCCCGAGCGCCTGCCGGTCCGGTCCGGCATGCATGCCGGCCGCGAACGAACCCAGGGTTTCGGCCAGGACCACGTGGGCCCCGCCGTGCAGGATGCCTGCCACCTGGGTGTTCCCCGCCACCGGCATGGTGGCCACAGTGCGCTCCGGGCTCATCTCGAGGAAGCGGATCCCCATCTTCACCACAAGGGCTCCGACGCCGTACTGGCCCAGCCAATCGTGCATGTCCTCGGGAACACCGGCCGCAGCGAGCTCGGCCGCGTACGGGCCGGGCGTGAAATTGTCCATCATGGGAACTAGGCTGGCACCTGTGAGTGAAACTACCAAACCGGCCCTTGCCCTCGAGAATGCAGCCTCCCAAAATGCTGCCCCCCTTTCCGCGGACACTGCCGCAGACCAACTCCTGGCAGCTGAGCCGGATTCAGGGGTTGCGGCCAAGCGTGCCGGAAAATCCAGCCGGGCCGCGGCGTCGGTTTCCGCCACCGAGGCCCCCGTGATTCCCATCACGGACCAGCCGCGGCTACTCGTGCTCGATGGGCACTCCATGGCGTTCCGGGCGTTCTTCGCCCTGCCCGCGGACAAGTTCTCCACCGCCACGGGCCAGCACACGAACGCCGTCCACGGCTTCACGTCCATGCTGATCAACCTGATCAAGGAGCAAAAGCCCACCCACGTGGCGGTCGCCTTCGACGTCTCCGATGACACGACGCACCGCAAGGCCGAGTACAGCGAGTACAAGGGCGGACGCAACGAGACCCCGCGGGAAATGAGCGGCCAGATCGACCTCATCGACAAGGTCATGGGCGCCTGGGGCATCAAGACCATCAAAATGCCCGGTTGGGAAGCTGACGACATTCTGGCCACCCTCGCCGCAATGGGGGAAAAGGCCGGTTACGAAGTGCTGCTGGTCTCAGGCGACCGCGACGCCTTCCAGCTCATCACCGACAACGTTTTCGTCCTGTACCCCAAGAAGGGTGTCAGCGATATTCCCCGCATGGACGCGGACGCCATCCAGGAGAAGTACTTCGTCAGCCCGGCCCAGTACTCGGACCTCGCCGCCCTGGTGGGGGAATCCGCGGACAACCTCCCCGGTGTTCCCGGCGTCGGCCCCAAGACGGCAGCGAAATGGATCAACCTTTACGGCGGACTGGAGGGGGTCCTGGAGAACCTCGACGCGATCGGCGGGAAGGTGGGGGACTCCCTGCGCGAATACGTTGACGACGTCAAGCGCAACCGGCGCCTCAACAGGCTGCACACCGACCTGGATCTGCCAGTGACGCTGGACGAGCTCGCGGACCCGCGGCCGGACCAGGCAGCCCTCGAGGAGCTGTTCGACGCCCTGGAATTCAAGACCATCCGGACCCGGCTCTTCGCCCTCTACGGCAGTGAAGTCACCGAAGCCGAGCGGGAAAGCCTCGACATCCCGGACTTCGTGATCCCGGCGGACGCAGCCGAACTTGGCGCGTTCCTCGAGGCCGGTGCCGGCAAGCGCTCCGCTGTGGCGGTCGGCGTTGTGCCCGGCCGGATCGGCGAGGACGCCGCAGCGGTGGCGATCGTCCGCGACGACGCTGCCGTCTATATCGACCTGGCCAGCCAGGACGCCGCCGCCGAAAACGTTCTGGCCGCATGGCTCCGCGACGCCCACGCACCGAAGGTCATGCACGGGTTCAAGGCTGCCCTGAAGGCCCTGACCGCGCGCGGCCTGGAACTGGAGGGCGTGGTGGATGACACCTCGATCTCCGGCTACCTCATCCAGCCGGACCGCCGCAGCTACGAACTAGCCGAGCTGGCACAGCATCACCTCAACATCGCGGTTTCCACGGAGGCCGCCAAGGAAGGCCAGCTTGAGCTGGCGTTCGACGGCGACGACGCCGCCGCTGCGGGCGCGCTGGTCCACGTCGCCGCCGTCGTGCAGGCCCTGAGCCGCTTTTTCGAATCAGAACTGACGGAACGCAAAGCGCAGGACCTGCTGACCACCCTGGAACTGCCGGTCAGCCGGGTGCTGGCCGATATGGAACTCGCGGGAATCGCCATCGACATGCCCCGCATGGACGAGCAGCTGTCGGATCTCGCCAAGGTGATCGACAACGCCCAGGAGCTGGCGTTCGCCGCGATCGGCCACGAGGTCAACCTCGGTTCGCCGAAGCAGCTCCAGACCGTGCTGTTCGACGAACTGCAGTTGCCGAAGACCAAGAAAATCAAGTCCGGCTACACCACCGACGCCGCGTCACTCAAAAACCTGCTGGAAAAGACCGGGCACGAGTTCCTGGTCCAGCTCATGGCGCACCGGGAGTCGTCGAAGCTGCGCCAGATGCTGGAGTCGCTGAAGAAGTCCGTCACGGAAGACGGCCGGATCCACACCACGTACGCGCAGAACGTCGCAGCCACGGGCCGGATCTCCTCCAACAACCCCAACCTGCAGAACATCCCCATCCGCAGCGAGGAAGGCCGGCGCGTCCGCGGCATCTTTGTGGTCAGCGAGGGCTACGAGTGCCTGCTCTCCGCGGACTACTCGCAGATCGAAATGCGCATCATGGCGCACCTCTCGGGCGACGCCGGGCTGATCCAGGCCTACAAGGACGGCGAAGACCTCCACCGGTTCGTGGGCTCTAACATTTTCCATGTGCCCACCGACCAGGTGACCAGCGCCATGCGGTCCAAGGTCAAGGCGATGTCCTATGGCCTCGCGTACGGGCTGACCTCGTTCGGTCTGTCCAAGCAGCTGGAGATCTCCGTTGACGAGGCGCGGACCCTCATGAAGGACTACTTCGACCGGTTCGGCGCCGTCCGCGACTACCTCCGCGGCGTGGTGGACCAGGCCCGGATCGACGGCTACACCGCCACCATCGAGGGGCGCCGGCGCTACCTCCCGGACCTGACCAGCACCGACCGCCAGCTGCGTGAGAATGCGGAGCGCATCGCGCTGAACTCGCCCATCCAGGGATCGGCGGCTGACATCATCAAGCGCGCCATGCTGGGTGTGCACGCGGAACTGGCGGCACGGGGCCTGAAATCGCGCATGCTCCTGCAGGTCCATGATGAACTTGTCCTCGAAGTCGCCGCGGGTGAGCGCGAGGCCGTGGAGCAGCTGGTGACCGAGCAAATGGGCTCGGCCGCGGACCTCAGCGTTCCGCTGGACGTCCAGATCGGCATCGGCTCCAGCTGGTACGAGGCGGGGCACTAAAGCTGGACCGGAACCGGCAAGGTTTCGGTCCGGCAGTATTCGTTCCGGCTATGCCGGGACCCGGGATTCTCAGGGGGAGAAGTACGTGGCAGATAAGTACGAGCTCAGGCGGTTCCGCGCGGTCGCGAAGGACGAGGCGGATTACGCGCAAGGCACGGCGTGGCTGCGCGGGGTCGGGATCGGCTTCTACGACGAGCCGCGCAAAGACGACTTCGCGGACAAGATCATGGCCATGTATCGCGTGGACAACCGTGAAATGACCGGCGTTTACCAGGCCGACGGCGTCGCGGCCCACTCGCTGGCTGCCGACGTCCCGGTGGCGACCTTCGCCACCCTGCGCAAGGACCTGAACATCGGCTACGGCCGTCAGCTCGAAGCCCAGCTGGTCACGGCCGTCACGGTGCGCGGGACCCACCGCCGGCAGGGACTGCTGCGGCGGATGATGACCGAGGACCTTGCCGCGGCGAAGGCGGACGGCGTCGCGCTGGCGGCACTGACCGCCTCGGAGGCCTCGATCTACGGGCGGTTCGGTTACGGTGTGGCCACCTTCGAGCGCAGCATCAAGGTCGACACCGGGCCGCGCTTCCGGCTGCGCCATGCGCCCGCCGGCACCGTGGAGATTGCGGACCGCAAGGCCCTGCTGGAACTGGCCCCCGAGGTTTTTGGCCGGGTCCACGCGTCCATGCCCGGATCGATCTCGCGGCAGGAAGCGTACCGGCTGCGGTCTTCGGGCATGCTCGGCCGGGACGGCAGCCAGGACGAGGCAATCCGCTGCGCCCTGCACTACGACGCCGCCGGAACCGTGGACGGCTACGTGTCCTATAAATTCGCCGGGTGGGACGCCAAGCCGTACACCATGGAGATCGTGGACCTCGTGGCCGCGAATGACGCCGCGTACTTGGAACTCTGGCAGTTCCTGGGCAGCATCGACCTCGTGGACAGGATCAGCTGGCAGGATGCACCGGTGGACGACCCCCTGACCTGGGCGCTGGAGGACCCGCGATGCGTCGAGGCATCGGACCACCGCGACATGCTGTGGCTGCGCGTCCTGGACCCGGCCCGGGTGCTGGGGGCCCGGCGCTACTCGGCCGACGGGACGGTCGTTCTCGCGGTCAGGGACAGTCTCGGCTTCGCGGCCGGCACCTTCGCGCTCACAGTCAGCGGGGGAGAGGCCACGGTGAGGCCGGCTCCGGGGGCTGAGCCGGACCTTTCCCTTGATGTCGCGGACCTCGGCTCCATCTATCTGGGCGCCGTTTGTCCCGTGACGCTGAAAGCTGCCGGCCGGATCACAGAGCACACCGCCGGGGCGGCGCTGACGGCGCGGCTCATGTTCGCCGTCGAACGTTCACCGCACTGCCTCACGCACTTCTAGGCCTCCGGTCCGATTTCGGCGCCGAAGGCGACACGGACGGCCCCGTGCGCTTTGACCGGCGTTCGCGTAAACGACTAGACTAAACAGGCGCGTACTACGTGCGCGCATCTACAATCCACAAAATCAGGATGACCCGGCGGAACGCTTGCTGTGACGCCGTGCTCTTGGCCTGCATTCCATAATGCCGGCGAAGCGGTTTGCCTGACCGACTCACTATCCACAACGGAGCCCCTACTACATGACCATCACCTCCACCGAGAAGCCCGGTACCCCCGTAGTCGCCATTAACGACATCGGTACCGCTGAGGACTTCCTCGCAGCTGTCGACGCCACCATCAAGTACTTCAACGACGGAGACCTCGTCGAAGGTACCGTCGTCAAGGTCGACCGCGACGAAGTCCTGCTCGACATCGGTTACAAGACCGAAGGTGTCATTCCCTCCCGCGAGCTTTCCATCAAGCACGACGTTGACCCCGGAGACGTCGTCTCCGTTGGCGATCAGGTCGAAGCCCTGGTGCTCACCAAGGAAGACAAAGAAGGCCGCCTGATCCTCTCCAAGAAGCGTGCTCAGTACGAGCGTGCCTGGGGCGACATCGAGAAGGTCAAGGAAGAAGACGGTGTTGTCACCGGTACCGTCATCGAGGTTGTCAAGGGTGGTCTTATCCTCGACATCGGTCTGCGCGGCTTCCTGCCCGCATCCCTCGTCGAGATGCGCCGTGTGCGCGACCTCGCTCCGTACATCGGTCAGCAGATCGAAGCCAAGATCATCGAGCTGGACAAGAACCGCAACAACGTTGTGCTGTCCCGCCGTGCATGGCTCGAGCAGACTCAGTCCGAGGTCCGCTCCACGTTCCTCAACAAGCTGGAAAAGGGCCAGGTCCGTCCCGGCGTCGTTTCCTCCATCGTCAACTTCGGTGCCTTCGTGGACCTGGGCGGCGTAGACGGCCTGGTTCACGTTTCCGAGCTGTCCTGGAAGCACATCGACCACCCGTCCGAGGTTGTCGAAGTTGGCCAGGAAGTCACCGTCGAGGTTCTCGAGGTCGACCTGGACCGCGAGCGCGTCTCCCTGTCGCTCAAGGCTACGCAGGAAGATCCGTGGCAGACCTTCGCCCGCACCCACGCCCTCGGCCAGGTTGTTCCGGGTAAGGTCACCAAGCTCGTTCCGTTCGGCGCGTTCGTTCGCGTTGAAGACGGCATCGAAGGCCTGGTCCACATCTCCGAGCTCGCCGTGCGCCACGTTGAGCTGGCCGAGCAGGTTGTCTCCGTTGGTGACGAGCTGTTCGTCAAGGTCATCGACATCGACCTCGAGCGCCGCCGCATCTCGCTCTCCCTCAAGCAGGCCAACGAGGGCGTCGACGCCGACAGCACCGAATTCGATCCGGCTCTCTACGGCATGGCCGCAGAGTACGACGAAGAGGGCAACTACAAGTACCCGGAGGGCTTCGACCCGGAGTCCAACGAGTGGCTTGAAGGCTACGAGAACCAGCGCGCAGCCTGGGAGCAGCAGTACGCTGACGCCCAGACCCGCTGGGAAGCACACAAGAAGCAGGTTGCCCAGCACGCTGCCGACGACGCTGCAGCTGCAACGTCCGGTGAGAGCGATTCCGGCACCACCAGCTACTCCTCCGAGCCGGCTGCAGCCGAGACCGGTGCAGGCACGCTTGCTTCGGACGAGGCTCTTGCCGCTCTGCGCGAGAAGCTGACCGGCAACTAATTGCCCGTGATCCTCAAGGAGTCAGCTCCCTGAGGCCAGGCAGTTTGTAGCTTGAAGGTGGCCGTCCCCTCGGGGGCGGCCACCTTTTTGTGTGCCCCGGGGGACATGCCCATTTTTGAGGCCCTCCCTCCGGGGACATGCCCATTCTTCGAGCCGGCCCGTGGACATTTGTGGATTGTGCCCAGTCCTGGCCCCGGGCGCGGGACATGTCCAGTGCGAGGAGGTCCGCGCCATGCCCTGGCGCCGGACATGCCCCGCGGTTGCCCGGACCACCGGACATGCCCATTTTTGAAGCCCTCCCTCCGGGGACATGCCTATTTTTCGAGCCGGGCCGTGGACATTTGTGGATTGTGCCCAGTCCTGGCCCTAGGCACCGGGCTGCCGCTGCACACGTTTCCCGCTCGTCAGGACAAGCAAGGGCCGCGCCATGGAATGTAGGCTCCTTGACGGCAGCCAGGCGCTGACGACGGGGGGCATGTCCAATGATGGAAGGGAGCCTGGACCGGGCCCAGGATGCCATGCCTTCAGCGCAGCGGGATCTTCGCTATGACCGGCACCGTCTGTGTCTGCGAGGCGGCACCGGTCACCAGTTCGGCGCCCGCGTACTTCAGCAACGCGAGGGCTCCCACGTTGCCGGCCGTCGTCTCGGCCACCAGGACGCCTGCCCCGGCCGACGCGGCGCGAGCCTTTACGAGGCGCAGCGCCTCGCGGCCCACACCCCGGCCGCGGAAGCTCCGGGCGAGCCAGATTCCGGTCTCCAGCGCCCAGCCGCCACCCCCCGCAACGGCCCCGGCGGCACCAACAGCCCCGGCGTCACCACCTGGCCCAGCCCCGGCGGCACCAACAGCCCAGCCGCCACCACCGGCCCAGCCCTCATCCGCTGCTGCCGGCTCCGTGTCCATCCGCCTGAGCCGCACGGACCCTGCCATCTGCCCGTCGCAGCTGATGGCCCACGTCTTCTGCCCCGCGGGACCGTCCAGGCCGGCTGCGGCGGCGCGGTGGAATTCGCGGAACCAGCTGATCCGGTCGGTGTTCCAGCCGGCGGTCGTGCCCAGCGGCGGGGTGACCTCGTCGGCGTCGGCGTCCCGGAGCCCAAGTTCCAGGAGCTGTTCGAGAACGTCCTCGCTGACGTCAAGCAGCGCGACCGCGGGCACGGGCTCAGCTGATGGGCACATCGATCCACTCCGTTTCTCCGGGCAGCAGCGACGCGCTGCCAGCCGACATGGCGGCCACGCGGTCCGCGGCCCGGGCAAGTTCTTCCGCATCATCCGGCAGCGCCAGCCTCAGGACAGTAGTCTGCGCCTCGTAACGGGTTTCGGCCATGACATACCCCGCGGCGCGCAGATCGTTCTCGAGCCGGCCGGCGACGGCGTGCTGTACGGGTACCGAGCAAATGCGCAGCCGGCGGCGCCGCACGAGGGGAGCCAGCTCCAGCGCTCCGGACACCGATTCGGAATAGGCCCGCACCAGGCCGCCGGCACCCAGGAGAATGCCGCCGAAATAGCGCACGACGACGACGGCGACGTCGCTGAGATCGGCGACGCCGGGTGCGGTTTCCCGCTTCAGCAGGGCCTCGAGCATGGGGATGCCCGCGGTGCCGGACGGCTCGCCGTCGTCGTTGGAACGCTGGATGTCCCGGTCGGGGCCGAGCACGAAGGCGAAGCAGTGATGCCGGGCGTCATGGAATTCCCGGCGCAACCCGCCCAGGACGGCCCGGGCGGCGTCCTCGTCCGCCGTGCGGGCCAGCACGGTGATGAAACGGGACCGCTTGACCTCGATTTCGTGCCGAAACCCGGGCCCCGCGGCGAGGGTGGTGTAGAGGGCCGTCCTGCTCTCGGGGGATTCCGCCGCATCTGCCACCGGTTCAGTTTAGTCTGGTGAGGTGTTGAAGATCGGGTTGACCGGCGGAATCGCCTCGGGGAAGTCCATGGTTGCCGCGCGCCTGCGCGACCTTGGAGCAGTGCTTGTCGACGCCGACGCGCTGGCCCGGGAGGTCGTGGAACCGGGTACGCCCGGGCTGGCTAGTGTGGTGGAAGCCTTCGGTGCCGCCGTCCTGACCCCGGAAGGCCGGCTGGACCGGGCCCGACTCGGTGCCCTGGTCTTCGGTGATCCGGAGCGCCTGGCCGCGCTGAACGGCATCGTCCACCCCTTGGTGCGGGAGCGCGCCGCGGCGATGGTCGCCGCCGCCCCGGCCGGCGCCGTCGTGGTCCAGGACATCCCGCTCCTGGTCGAAACCGGGCAAGGGAAGAACTTCCATCTGGTGGTCGTGGTGGATGCCCCCGACGACGTCCGGGTCCGCCGCATGGCCGAACACCGCAACATGACCGCCGACGAGGCGCGCGCCCGGATGGCAGCCCAGGCGGGCCGCGGGGACCGGCTGGCCGCCGCGGACGTCGTGCTGGACAACTCGGGCACCCCGGAGGACCTCCGGCACGCGGTCGACGCGCTGTGGGAGGAGCGGCTGATGCCGTTCGCACTGAACCTCAAGGAGCAAAGGATCGCCCCGCGGACGGCGGGGCCGGTCCTCGCCCCGGCCGATCCGGCCTGGGCAGCGCAGGCCGCGCGGCTGATCGCCAGGCTGCGGGCAGCGGTCCCGCAGGATGTCCTGGCCGTCGACCACCTCGGGTCCACGGCCGTCCCTGGCCTCGACGCCAAAGATGTGATCGACCTCCAGCTCAGCGTCTGGGACCTCGACACCGCGGACCGGATCGCGCCGCTGTTGGCCAACGCAGGATTCCCGCGCTGGCCCGGCATCATCGCCGACAACCCGAAACCCTCGCACCCGGACCCTGCCGACTGGGGCAAGAGGCTGCACGGCAACGCCGACCCCGGCCGGCCGGTGAATCTCCACCTCCGCGCGGCCGGCTCGCCAGGCTGGCGGTACGCGCTGTGCTTCCGCGACTGGCTGCGCGCCGATCCCGAGGCCCGGGCGGACTATGTGGCCGAAAAGCAACGGGTCGCCGGGCTGCACGGCGTCGACAAGTCCACCGCCGGCTACGCGGCCGACAAGGAGGGCTGGTTCACCGAGTATGCCTGGCCCCGGATGGAAGCGTGGGTGCAGCGCACGGGATGGCAACCGCCGTCGTACGCGGACGACGCCGGAGCAGACGACGCCGGTGCCGGCACCGGCGGCGGCGCCACCGCAACGGCACCTGCCGCCGGCCCCGGTACTGCCCAAAGCTGAATCAGGGCATCCTGTCACAGCCCGGCGGTAGATTAGGTACATGAGTCTTGCCCAGGAAATCAACCGCGTCGTGGCGCCCTTCGAGGTCATCAGTGAGTTCCAGCCGGCGGGTGACCAGCCGGCCGCCATCGCAGAGCTGACTGAGCGCATCCAGAACGGCGAAAAAGACGTCGTGCTGCTTGGCGCCACCGGTACCGGTAAGAGCGCGACCACGGCCTGGCTGATCGAGCAGGTCCAGCGGCCCACCCTGGTGATGGTGCAGAACAAAACCCTCGCCGCGCAGCTGGCCAACGAATTCCGCGAACTGCTGCCGAACAACGCCGTGGAATACTTCGTGTCCTACTACGACTACTACCAGCCGGAGGCCTACGTCGCCCAGACGGACACCTTCATCGAGAAGGACTCCTCCGTCAACGAGGAAGTCGAACGGCTCCGCCACTCCGCGACCAACGCGCTGCTGACCCGCCGCGACGTGATCGTGGTTGCCACCGTCTCCTGCATCTACGGCCTCGGCACCCCGGAAGAATACATCGCCGGGATGGTGACCCTCCGCAAGGGGGCGGAGATGAACCGTGACGACCTGCTCCGAAAGTTCGTCTCCATGCAGTACACCCGCAACGACATGGACTTCCACCGCGGCACGTTCCGGGTCCGCGGCGACACCGTGGAAATCATCCCGATGTACGAGGAACTGGCGATCCGGATCGAGTTTTTCGGTGACGAGATCGAGAATATCCAGACCCTGCACCCGCTGACCGGCGAAGTGCTCCGGGACGAGAACGAAATGTACGTCTTCCCCGCCTCGCACTACGTCGCCGGTCCGGAACGGATGGGCCGGGCGATCAAGCGGATCGAAGACGAACTGGCCGAGCGCCTCGCCGTGCTGGAAAACCAGAACAAGCTGGTCGAGGCCCAACGGCTCCGGATGCGCACCACCTATGACCTGGAAATGATGCAGCAGATGGGGTTCTGCAACGGCATCGAGAACTATTCCTCGCACATCGACGGCCGGGCCCGCGGAACCGCGCCGCACTGCCTGATCGACTACTTCCCGGACGACTTCCTCCTGGTGATCGATGAATCCCACGTCACCGTGCCGCAGATCGGCGCCATGTACGAGGGCGACATGTCCCGCAAACGGAACCTCGTGGACCACGGCTTCCGGCTGCCCTCGGCGATGGACAACCGCCCGCTCAAATGGGACGAGTTCCAGGACCGCGTGGGCCAGACCGTCTACCTGTCCGCGACGCCGGGCAAGTACGAGCTCGGCAAGTCCGACGGCTTCGTCCAACAGATCATCCGCCCCACCGGCCTGATCGACCCCGAGGTCGTCGTCAAGCCCACGAAGGGGCAGATCGATGACCTGCTGGGCGAAATCCGGACCCGCACCGCGAAGAACGAGCGGGTCCTGGTCACCACCCTGACCAAGCGGATGGCCGAGGACCTGACGGACTACCTGCTGGGCCATGGCGTGAAGGTGGAATACCTGCACTCCGACGTCGACACCCTCCGCCGCGTGGAACTCCTGCGCGAACTGCGGATGGGTGTCTTCGACGTCCTCGTCGGCATCAACCTGCTCCGTGAAGGTCTGGACCTCCCGGAAGTGTCGCTGGTCAGCATCCTGGACGCGGACAAGGAAGGCTTCCTGCGCTCCTCGACATCCCTGATCCAGACCATCGGGCGTGCCGCCCGAAACGTCTCCGGCCAGGTGCACATGTACGCGGACCGGATCACCGATTCGATGGCCCATGCCATCGACGAGACCAACCGCCGCCGCGCCATCCAGGTGGCCTACAACACGGAGAACGGGATCGATCCCCAGCCGCTCCGGAAGAAGATCGCGGACATCACCGACCAGCTGGCCAAGGAAGACGCGGACACCCGCGAGCTGCTGGCCGCGGCCGGGAAGAACCGCGGCAAGGGCAAGGGCACCTCGCTCATCCGTGCGGACGGGCTCGCCGCCGCGCCGGCCGAGGACCTCGTCGGGCTGATTGAACAGCTGACCGAACAGATGCACGCCGCAGCCGGGGAGCTGCAGTTCGAACTGGCCGCCCGGCTGCGCGACGAGGTGGGGGATTTGAAGAAGGAACTGCGGCAAATGCAATCCGCGGGGCACGCCTAGGGTAAACTCGGTCAAACGTAGGGGAGTATCCCAAACGCTACGATCGTCAACACGCACGGCTACGATGCCGCGCCGGGCGTAGCGGGCAGCCAGGCAGCGTCATGCGCCGGCGGTCGGAGAGACTTACACCGCTGAGCTGTACCCTACGAAAGGTATTTCCCCCGTGCCCGAGCTTCCCCTGTGGTTCGAGATCGGCTCGTTTGTCGTCCTCGGCGTCATTCTGGCCATCGACCTGCTGATGGTCCTCAAACGCCCGCATGAGCCCTCCATGAAAGAAGCCGGACTGTGGGTCGCGTTCTACGTGGCCCTGGCCCTGGTCTTCGCCGGCGCCATGTTCGCCTTCACCGGCCCGGAATTCGGCGGCCAGTTCATCGCCGGCTGGGTGACCGAATACAGCCTGAGCATCGACAACCTGTTCGTCTTCATCATCATCATGGCGCGCTTCTCGGTACCGAGAAAGTATCAGCAGGAAGTGCTCATGGTGGGCATCATCATCGCCCTGATCCTCCGCGGCATCTTCATCATGCTCGGCGCGATCGTGATCGAGCAGTTCAGCTGGGTCTTCTACATCTTCGGCGCCTTCCTGCTCTGGACCGCCTGGAAGCAGGCCCAGGACGAGGGCGAGGACGAGGAAGACAAGGAAAACCCGCTGATCGCCCGGATCCGCCGGGTCCTGCCGATGTCCGAGAAGTTCGACGGCGGCAAGCTCCGCACCGTCGTTGACGGCAAGAAGGTGTTCACCCCGATGCTGATCGTCTTCGTGACCATCGGCATGACGGACCTGCTCTTCGCTGTCGACTCCATTCCGGCCATTTTCGGCCTCACCCAGAGCGCCTTCATCGTCTTCACCGCCAACATCTTTGCCCTCATGGGGCTGCGCCAGCTGTACTTCCTGCTCGGCGGCCTCATGAACCGGCTCATCTACCTCAAGCACGCCCTGTCCGTGATCCTGGCGTTCATCGGTGTGAAGCTGGTCCTGCACGCCATGCACGTCAACGAGCTGCCCTTTATCAACGGCGGCCAGCACATCGAATGGGCCCCCGAGATCCCCACCTACGTCTCGCTCGGTGTGATCATCGGCACCATCGTCGTCGCGGTGGTCGCCAGCCTCATGAGCTCCAAGGCGTCCAAGTCGAAGCTGGATGCCCGGCTGGAAGAGGACTCCCGCAAGAGCCTGAGCGACGTCGACTAGTACCAAACCGCCGGGGTGAGAGTGCAGGACACACCTCGCGGCACATAGCAGTACGGCGCTGGACCCTCACGGGTCCGGCGCCGTACCTGTTTAAGCAGTACCTGCTAAGCCGGGCGCCATCGGCCCGGGCCCGTGCCTGGCCGCGCCCGGGTCACCGTCGGGCGGAACGTGCCATCCCCAGCAGGCGCCCGAAGATCGCCTCGCCGTCGTCCGCGATGCCGTCGTGGTGGAAGTCGCCGGTTTCCCAGACCTGCAGGCCCCGGACCGCGGCCGCCGTCTCCAGGGACAGCTCCCGGTCCACGTAGATGTCGTCGGTGTAGACGGCCGCGGCGACGGGCACGGTGTTCAGCGCCAGTCGCTCCGGGTCGTAGAGGGGTGCCCAGCCGTCCATTTCGGCCAGGAGCCGGGCCACGTCCTGCAGCGGGTGCAGGGCCGGGTCCTGCTCGAAATACCAGGGGTACACCATTTCCCCGGTCAGAAGCGGTTCGCCGGCGTCGGGGCGGAACTCGGGGAATTCCTCCAGCACGCGCCAGGCGGCCCAGTTGGTGGCACCGTCCTGGGCGTAAATGGATTCGTGCATCAACGCGTACAACGGGTTCGCGGCCCGGGACACGAGGCCCCGGACCTGCTCTAGGAAGGTGTCCGAGAGACGGTCGCCGCCCGGTGTGGCCACGAAGGCGTCCTCGAGCAGGTGGTGCAGTGCGTCCACCCGGGTGTTGCCGCCCAGGAACGAGCCCACCATCTGGAACCGTTCCACCGTGAGCCGGCCGCCGTCGGGCAGCACCTCCTCCGTTTCCCGCAGGTGCCGGGCGATCCGGGTGACGGCGGCCCGGTCCTCGGGATACCAGTCAAAGTATTCGGCGTTCCGGGCCGCGACCCGCTGGAACGTGGCCCGGTACACTCGGTCGGCGGAGCCGCCCAGCGGGGCCAGCCCGCCCGTCACGAGGACCTCGCGCAGCCCCTCGGGGGCGAAGGAAAGGTAGCTGAGCGCGCAGAAACCGCCGTAGCTCTGGCCGTAGATGGTCCAGGGGGCGGAGTCCAGGGCTGCCCTGATCGCTTCGGCGTCGGCAACGATCGAGTCGGCGCGGAAGTGCGTCAGGTAGTCAGCCTGCTCCGCGTCGGTGCCGCGCAGCGGCAGCGTGTTGCGGTCGACGGGCGAGGACAGGCCGGTGCCGCGCTGGTCCAGCATGAGGATCCGGAAGTCCTTCGCGGCGGCCTTGCTCCAGCCGCCCAGCGACGGGAACCGGTTTCCACGCCCGCCGGGACCGCCCTGCAGGAAAAGCAGCCAGGGCAGCCCGGCGGCCTCTGCCTCGCTGTGTTCGGTGGACACGTACTCGCGGGCGAACACGGAGATGGTTTCGCCGCGGCGCCCCGCCTCGCTGAAGTGGTCAAGGGGGACCTGGAAGTAGTGTTCCGCGGTCCGCATTCCCCGGTAGGTGTGTCGTGCCCGGACGCTGTGCGGAACTTTGCGCCCGGCGCTGGTTGCAGTCTCCAGCAGGGAGGCTCCCATGAGCCCCGTCATTGGGAGATCAGCCACGGGTGGCCGCCTCGCGGGAACTGGAGCTGGAGCCGGCAGGGGAGCCGGCGCCGGCAACTGCCGGGCGGCTGCCGAAGGCCGTCAGCGCCGCTCCGGTGAGGCGGAAGGTGGACCATTCCTCCATCGGCGAAGCGCCGAGGTTCTTGTAGAAGTTGATGGAGGGCTCGTTCCAGTCCAGGACACTCCATTCGACGCGCGCGTAGCCCCGGTCGACGGCGGTCGCTGCCAGGTGCTGCAGCAGTGCCTTGCCGTGGCCCTCGCCGCGGGCCTCCGGCCGGACGTAGAGGTCCTCGAGGTAGATCCCGTGGACGCCCTCCCACGTGGAGTAGTTCAGGAACCAGAGGGCGAAGCCGCGGACCTCGCCCGCGGAGTTCTCCGCCATGGTGGCGAAGACCTTGGGATGCTCGCCGAAAAGGACCTCGGTGAGCATCTCGGGGGTGTTCCGGACTGCGTCCGGTTCCTTCTCGTAGAGGGCGAGGTCGTGGATCATCTGCAGGATGGCAGGGACGTCATGCGCTGTGGCAGGCCGGATTACACTCATTGTCCGAGTTTACCCGCGGCGCGAAGGCCCAGGCTGGGGCGACGGCGCCGGCCCGGCGCCGTCCAGGCCCGGCGTCCGCCCTCGTGCAGGCCAGCCCCCCGTGCCGTCCCGCCTAGAGCCGGTTGACGTCCGTGACGCGGACGACGGCGGTCCCGGACTCGTCCGAGGCCGCCAGGTCCACGTCGGCGGAGATGCCCCAGTCGTGGTTGCGGGCGGGGTCATCGAAGATCTGCCGCACCTTCCACACCCCGGGTTCCTCGGTGATGATCAGCAGCCCGGGACCGCGGGCGTCCGGTCCGGTACCGATGTCGTTGTGCTCATCAAAGTAGTCATCGAGGGCATCTTCCCAGCGCTCGGCGTCCCAGCCGGAGCCGGCGTCGAGCTCGCCCAGGGCGGTGGCGGCCTCATCGGCGAACAGCTCCACGCGGCGGAACATCTCGTTGCGCACCATCACCCGGAAGGCCCGGATGTTGGAGGTCAGCGACGGCGGCGGGGGCGGCGGAGCGTCATGCGGTGTGGGCGCCGCGCCGGATGTGAGCTCTTCCCATTCGTCCAGCAGGCTGGAGTCCACCTGCCGGACCAGTTCGCCCAGCCAGGCGATGAGGTCCTCGAGGTCCTCACGGAGGGCATCCTGCGGGACCGTCTGGCGGAGCGCCTTAAAACCGTCGGCGAGGTAGCGCAGCACGATTCCCTCCGAGCGGGCGAGGCCGTAGAACTGGACGAACTCGCCGAAGTTCATGGCGCGCTCGTACATGTCCCGGACCACGGACTTGGGCGCGAGCTCGAAGTCGCCGACCCAGGGCGCGGCCTTGCGGTAGACGTCGAACGCCTCGCCGAGGATCTCGGCGAGCGGCTGCGGGTAGGTGACCTCCTCGAGCATTGCCATCCGCTGGTCGTACTCGATGCCGTCGGCCTTCATCGCCGCGATCGCCTCGCCGCGCGCCTTCTTCTGCTGTGCCGAGAGGATCTGCCGCGGCTTCTCCAGGGTCGCCTCGATCACCGACACCACGTCCAGGGCGTACGACGGCGACTCCGGGTCCAGCAGCTCCAGCGCCGCCAGCGCGAACGGGGACAGCGGCTGGTTGAGGGCAAAGTTTGCCTGCAGATGGACCGTGAGCCGGACCGTGCGGCCGTCAGCACCCTGCTCCCCGGCCGGGATCCGCTCCACGACGCCGGCCGCGAGCAGCTCGCGGTAGATTCCCAGGGCCTTCTTCATGAGCCGCAGCTGGGCCGGACGGGTCTCGTGGTTTTCGGTGAGCAGGCGGCGGGCGGCCTGGAACGGGTCGCCGGGGCGTTCCATCAGGTTCATCAGCATCGCATGCGTCACGGTGAAACTCGACGTCAGCGGATCCGGAACGGACTCGACCAGCCGCTTGTACGTCGGTTCGCCCCAGGATACGAAGCCTTCCGGGGGCTTCTTCTTGACCACCTGGCGCAGCTTCTTCTGGTCGTCGCCGAACTTGGCCGTGGCCTTGGCCATCGCCTTCACGTTTTCCGTCACGTGCTCCGGGGCCTGGACCACCACGGTTCCTGCGGTGTCATAGCCGGCGCGGCCGGCGCGCCCGGCGATCTGGTGGAACTCACGGGAGTTCAGCAGACGGGTGCGGACGCCGTCGTATTTGCTCAGTGCCGTCAGCAGCACGGTGCGGATGGGCACGTTGATGCCCACCCCGAGCGTATCCGTGCCACAGATGACCTTCAGCAGACCGGCCTGGGCAAGCTGTTCGACCAGCCGACGGTACTTCGGCAGCATGCCGGCGTGGTGAACGCCGATCCCGTGCCGGACCAGGCGGTTGAGGGTCTTGCCGAAGCCTGCGGCGAAGCGGAACCCGGCAATGAGCTCGGCGATCTTGTCTTTTTCCTCGCGGGTGCAGACGTTGATGCTCATCAGGTTCTGGGCCCGGTCGATCGCCTCGACCTGGCTGAAGTGGACCACGTAGACCGGGACCTGCTTGGTGGCGAGCAGCTCCTCAAGCGTCTCGTGGACCGGAGTCTGCTCGTAGTAGTAGTGCAGCGGGATGGGGCGTTCCGCGGAACTGACGGTCGTCGTCGTGCGGCCGGTCAGGTCGCTGAGGCCGTCCTCGAACCGGCTGACATCGCCGAGCGTCGCCGACATCAGCAGGAACTGCGCCTGGGGCAGTTCAAGCAGCGGCACCTGCCAGGCCCAGCCGCGCTGCGGGTCCGAGTAGAAGTGGAACTCGTCCATGATCACGGCGCCGAGCTGCGCCGCAGAACCTTCACGCAGGGCGATGTTGGCCAGGATCTCGGCAGTGCAGCAGATGATCGGGGCGTCCTGGTTCACGCCGGAGTCGCCGGTGATCATGCCGACATTGTCGGCACCGAAGATCTCACAGAGGGCAAAGAACTTTTCCGAGACGAGGGCCTTGATCGGGGCGGTGTAGTAGCTCCGCTGCCCGCGGGCCATGGCCTGGAAGTGCGCGGCAATGGCCACGAGGGATTTCCCGGACCCGGTCGGGGTGGCCAGGATGACGTTTGAGCCGGCGGCCAGCTCCATGATGGCCTCGTCCTGGGCGGTGTACAGGGCCAGGCCGCGGGTCTCGGTCCACTCGACAAACCGGGTGTAGAGCTCGTCCGGGTCCAGGCCCGTCCTGCCGGGGATACGGGCGGCCGGGGCGGGGAGCTGATCAACGAGTTTCATTGCTGTCCAGCTTAGTGCCCGCGTGGTAGCCGCGGCACCGCAGGCAGTGCGGGCGCGCGCCGTGAGCCGCCCGCAGCGCAGGCGTGCTTCCTTGGCTGGCCCACGGGCCGGGACTAGGCTTCGGTTAGGACAACGTGCCGGGAACTGGAGGCAGCCATGAAGTGGGATCCGGAGAAATATGTGCAGTTCGGGGACTACCGGGACAGACCATTTTTTGATCTGACCGGGCGGATTCACGCCGAAGCCCCGCGGCACGTGGTGGACCTCGGCTGCGGTCCCGGCAACCTGACCGCGACGCTCGCGGACCGCTGGCCGGGCGCGCAGGTGGTGGGTCTGGATTCGTCGCCGGAAATGCTGGCCACTTCCAAGGACCACGCAGCCGCGGCGGCCAATCTTTCCTACGAGCTGGCCGACATTGAGCACTGGCTGCCGTCCGGGGACACGGACGTGGTGGTCACCAACGCGGCCCTGCAGTGGGTGCCCGGCCACCGAAAGCTCCTGCCCCTATGGCTCGATGCCCTCAAACCGGGCGCCTGGTTCGCGCTGCAAGTGCCGGGGAACTTCAATGCCCCGTCGCACACCCTGATGCGGGAGCTGGCCGACTCTCCGGCCTGGGCGGGGCGGCTCGCCGGGGTGCTCCGCCACGACGACGTGGTGGGGGAGGCAGCGGAATATCTGGAGATCATGCTCGACGCCGGTTGTGCCGCCGACGCCTGGGAGACCACGTACCTTCAGCTGCTCCCAGGCGCCAACCCCGTTTTGGAGTGGGTCCGCGGAACCGGACTCAGGCCGGTCCTCGCGGCCCTCCCCGACGACGAGGCCAGGGAGTTCGAGGCCGAGTATTCGGCACGGCTGGACGACGCATATCCGGCAGGCCGTCACGGGACGGTCTTCCCGTTCCGCCGCACGTTCGCGGTGGCGCAGAAGACCGGGTAGGCGGCGTGTCAGCCGCATGACACGAAGCACTCCGGAATGGGGCTTACAATGACGTGGCGGTGTGGGGCGGCCGTTAGGCTGATCACCATTCCGGGCCCTGGGCTAGTAATGGAGGTTCAGTGCTTATAGGCCTGATGTCGCGGCTGTTGTCCGCGCATAAGGGGACCGTGCTGGCCATCGTTGTGCTGCAGCTCGTGCAAGCCACCGCCAACCTGCTCCTGCCCACCCTGAATGCCGCGATCATCGACGACGGCATCATCGGCGGGGACACCGGGGAGATCCTCCACCTCGGGGTCTGGATGGCTGGAATCGCTGCCGTCCAGGTGATCACTGCCGTCGCGGCCGGATATCTGGGCGCAGTGGTCGCCATGGAGATTGGCGGCCAGCTGCGCGGGGAGCTCTTCGCGAAGGTGCAGTCCTTCTCCTCCCAGGAGGTGGGCCTTTTCGGTGCGCCCAGCCTCGTGACCAGGGCCACCAACGACGTCGCCCAGATCCAAAACCTCGCCGTCCTGGTGTTCATCATGCTGATTGCCGCACCGGCGATCTTCATCGGCGGCATTGTGCTGGCCGTGCACCAGGACGTGGTGCTGTCCTGGATTGTGGTCGTGGTGATCCCGGTCCTGACGGTGATCATGACGGTGATCGTCCGCCGCCTGATTCCCCTGTACCGCCAGGGCCAGGGCCTCCTGGACCGGATCGGCCGGGTGCTGCGGGAGCAGATCATCGGCGCGAATGTCATCCGCGGCTTTGTCCGGCAGGACCACGAGGTCCGCCGGTTCGATGAAGCCAACAAGGACCTCACCCGGAACAATCTGCAATCCGCCCTCCTGGTGGCGGCGATGATGCCGATGATCATGTTCGTGGTCAACATCTCCTCCGTGTTCGTGGTGTGGTTCGGCGGCCATCGCATCGACGCCGGCGAAATGCGGCTGGGGGCGCTGACGGCGTTCATCGCCTACATCCTGCAGATCCTGATTGCCATCATGATGGCGATGTACGTCTTCATGACCGCCCCCCGGGCGGCGGCCTGCGCGGAACGGATCCGCGAGGTGCTGGACACGGAACCGGCCATCGCGGATCCGGCCGTTCCCGCCGGGGCCACCCCTGCCACCATTCCGGCCGGCGGGGCCAGTGCGGCGGGCACCGCCGGTGCGCCCGCCGTCGCCGGCGCCCCGGGCCGCTCCGGCGCTGTCGAGTTCCGGAACGTGTCCTTCGCTTACCCCGGCGCCGAAGCACCCGTGCTGGACGGCGTCTCCTTCACCGCCAGGGCCGGTACCACGACGGCGATCATCGGCGCGACCGGCAGCGGCAAGACGACACTCCTGAATCTGCTGCCGCGTTTCCTCGACGCGACGGCCGGGGAGATCAGCATCGGCGGGGAGAACGTGCGGGCGATGCCCCTGGACGACCTGCGCGGCCTGATCGCAATAGTCCCGCAGCAGTCCTACCTGTTCGCGGACACGGTCGCGGGGAACCTCCGGTTCGGGGCGCCCGCCGCGAGCGAGCCCGAAATATGGCAGGCGCTTGAAGCTGCCCAGGCCGCCGACTTTGTCCGCGCCCTGCCGCTCGGGCTCGACACGCCCGTAAGCCAGGGCGGCACCAACTTCTCCGGCGGCGAACGGCAGCGCCTGTGCATCGCGCGGGCCCTGCTCAAGCGGGCCCCCGCCTACCTCTTCGACGACAGTTTCTCGGCTCTGGACTACGGCACCGACATCAGGCTCCGGGCGGCGATCGAGCCGCTGCTGCGCTCGGCGACCGTGCTGATCGTGGCCGAGCGGGTGTCAACAATCGTGGACGCCGGGCTGATCCTCGTCCTGGAGGGCGGCCGGGTGGTCGCGCAGGGCACGCACAGCGAACTCATGGAGTCCTCGCCCAGCTACCAGGAAATTGCCGCGTCCCAGCTGGTGCTGGAGGAAGCCCCGTGAGCCGCGCGCGGGCACACCGCGCCGGGACCGTTGCGGGACCCGGCGTGCCGGAGCGCATCAAATGGCACACCGCCGCCCGGCTGCTTGGCCTGCTGTTGCCGCTGAAGTGGCGGATGGCCGGCGTCATCGCCGCGACCTGCGCGTTCGTGACACTCAACGTGGCGGCGCCCAAGGTGCTGGGCGACGCCACCGACGTCGTCGTCGACGGCTTCCTGGGCGGCTCCCTCGACGAGCAACAGCTGGCCGGGCGGCTGCTGGCCGTTTCGGCCATGTACGTCGGGGCGTCGCTGTTCAGCTGGATCCAGGGCAGCCTGACCGCCACCGCGGTGCAGCGCCTCAGCTACGGCCTCCGCGGCTCCGTGGAACAAAAACTCCATGTGCTGCCGTCCAGCCATTTCGAGGAGCAGCGCCGCGGCGACGTGCTCAGCCGGGCCACGAACGACGTCGACAATATCTCCCAGGCGCTCAACCAGCTCCTCAACCAGCTGATCATGGCCGTCCTGATGCTCTCGGCCGCTCTCGCCATGATGCTGTGGCTCTCGCCGCTGCTGGCGCTGATCGCGATCCTCTCGGTGCCTGTGTCCACGATGATCACCGTGCTCGTGGCCCGGCACTCCCAGGCGCACTTCAAGGAGCAGTGGAGCAGCACGGGGGCGCTGACTGCCCAACTCGAGGAGTTCTTCACCGGGCATGAAGTGGTCAAGGCCTTCGGCCGGCAGGAAGAGTCGGCGGCGAGCTTCCGGGAGCGCAACGAGAAGCTCACCCGATCGAGCACCCGCGCCCAGTATTTGTCCGGCATCGTGCAGCCGCTGCTGGTGTTTGTCGCCAACCTCAACTACATCGCAATTGCTGTTGTGGGTGCGCTGCAGGTCACCGCGGGGCTCTTGACGATCGGCGGCATCCAGGCCTTTGTCCAGTTCTCCCGTCTCTTTAGCCAGCCGGTGAGCCAGATCGGCGGCATGCTGACTCTCGTGCAGTCCTGCCTGGCCTCGGCGGAGCGTGTGTTTGAGCTGCTGGACGCCCCGGAGATCCCTGCGGACAGCGCCGTGCCGGCCGTTTCGGCGAACGGCGCCGGCAAGCTGCAAGGCTTCACGGCCGCGCGAAAGCTCCATGTCCCGCGCAAATCCTCCAACGGACGCAAAGCCCCTGCCCCGGGCACGCCCGGCGACCTGCTGGATCCCGGCGCAGTGGCGGGCCGGGTCACGTTCGAGCACGTCAGCTTCAGCTACAGCCCCGGCACCCCCGTGGTGAAGGACCTCTCCTTCACGGTGGACCCGGGACAGACCGTGGCGATCGTGGGACACACCGGTGCCGGCAAGACCACCGTGGTCAACCTCCTGATGCGCTTCTACGAACTCGACTCCGGCCGGATCCTGGTGGACTCGACGGACATCGCCACCATCCCGCGGGACGAGCTGCGGCGCGCCTTCGGAATCGTCCTGCAGGATGCCTGGCTGTTTACCGGCAGCATCCGGGAGAACATCGAATACGGCCGGCCCGGCGCCACCGAAGCCGATATCGTCGCGGCGGCCCGCGCCAGCCACGTGGACCAGTTTGTCCGGTCCCTGCCGGCCGGCTACGCCACGATGCTCGGCAACGACGGCGACTCCCTGAGCCGGGGCCAGCGCCAGCTCGTCTCGATCGCACGGGCGCAGCTGGCCGGGCGCAGCATCATGGTGCTCGATGAGGCGACGAGCTCCGTCGACAGCCGCACTGAGGTGCAGATCCGCCATGCCATGGAGCAGCTGCGGGCCGGTCACACGAGCTTCGTGATCGCGCACCGTTTGTCCACGGTCCGGGACGCTGATCTAATTCTCGTCATGGACCACGGACGAATCGTTGAACACGGCACCCACCAGCAGCTGGTGGCCCGGCAGGGGCTCTACAAGGATTTGTACGAGGCCCAGTTCGCCGGCCGCGAACAGGTCCCGGCCGTCCAGGAGGCCGAACAGTGAGCCCCGCGGACGCCGTGGGGGAGCGTTTTCCCGGATCCTGGCGGACCAATCCGGCCAGCTCCGTCCCGCTCTTCGAACAGCTGCGGCTCTACGTGATCGAACGCGCCGACAACGGCACACTCGCGCCGGGCACCAGGCTTCCGGCCGTGCGGAGCCTCGCCGGCGAACTGGGCGTGGCCCCGCACACCGTGGCGCGGGCCTACAAGGAACTCGAGGCCGCCGGCGTCGTAGTGACGAAGGGCCGAAACGGGACCGTTGTGTGTGCCCGCGATGCCGCCTGGAGTTCGCTGTCCGCCGCCGCCGCCGAGTTCGCCGCGGCCGCCAAAGCCCAGGGCGCCAGTTTCGCCGAGGCCGTGCAGCTGCTGGCCGCCGCCTACGACCGCCAATAGCACATCCGGCGCCGCCCGTGGCGCGCGGAATAGTTTTTCGAAGAAGTTTTCGATTAGCATTAGATTCGTGCCTAAAGCTGTAGCTGAAGATCCAGCCGTTGAAGTCCATTCCGCCGTCGAGCCGCTGGCAGTCCGGGATGCGGCCCCGTCCCGCCCCGTCCTGAAGCGTCCGGACATGACGCGCCTCGTCGTCAAGGGCGCCCGCGAGCACAACCTGCGCAACGTGGACCTGGACCTGCCGCGCGATGCCATGATCGTGTTCACCGGCCTGTCCGGCTCCGGAAAGTCCTCCCTCGCGTTCGACACCATCTTCGCCGAGGGCCAGCGCCGCTACGTCGAATCCCTCTCCGCCTACGCCCGGCAGTTCCTGGGCCAGGTGGACAAGCCCGACGTCGACTTCATCGAGGGCCTCTCGCCGGCGGTGTCCATCGACCAGAAGTCCACGTCCAAGAACCCTCGCTCGACCGTGGGCACCATCACCGAGATTTACGACTACATGCGCCTGCTCTGGGCCCGTGTGGGCCGGCCGCACTGCCCCGTCTGCGGGGAGCCCGTGACCAAGCAGACCCCGCAGCAGATCGTCGACCAGCTGCTCGAGCTCCCGGACGGCACCCGCTTCCAGGTGCTGGCACCCGTGGTCCGCGGCCGCAAGGGCGAATTCGTGGACCTCTTCAAGGAACTCACCGCCAAGGGCTACTCGCGGGCCCGGGTGGACGGCGAGCTCGTCCACCTGAGTGATCCGCCGAAGCTGGGCAAGCAGTTCAAGCACACCATCGAAGTGGTCGTGGACCGCCTCGTGGTCAAGGAAGGTATCAGCCAGCGCCTGACCGACTCGGTCGAAACCGCCCTCGGACTGGCGGAGGGCCGCATATTGGCCGAATTCGTCGACCTCGAAGCAGACGATCCCGAGCGGATCAGGGCGTTCTCAGAACACCTCGCCTGCCCCAACGAGCACCCCCTGGCGATCGACGAGATCGAACCCCGCTCCTTCTCATTCAACAACCCTTTCGGCGCCTGCAGCGCGTGCAGCGGCATCGGCACCAAGCTGGAGGTCGACGAGGAACTCCTCATCCCCAACCCGGAGCTCTCGCTCTCCGAGGGGGCCATTGCGCCGTGGTCCCTGGGCACCGCCACCACGGAGTACTGGAACCGGCTGCTGGCCGGTCTCGCCGAGGAACTCGGCTTCTCCATGACGACGGCGTGGGAGAAGCTCGACACCGACGTCCGGCAGACCGTCCTGCACGGCAAGGACCACAAGGTGGTGGTGCAATACCGCAACCGCTTCGGCCGGGAACGCAAGTACAGCACCGGTTTTGAGGGCGTCGTGCAGTACGTCCACCGCAAGCATGGCGAGACCGATTCCGACTATGCGCGCGACCGCTACGAGGAATACATGCGCCAGGTCCCGTGCCCGGCCTGCAACGGCGCCCGGCTGAACCCTGCGTCGCTCTCGGTGCTGATCAACGGCAAGTCAATCGCCGAGGTCGCCGCGCTGCCCATGCGGGAATGCGCCGACTTCCTCGAAAACCTCGTCCTCACCGGCCGCGAGGCCCAGATCGCCCACCAGGTCCTCAAGGAGATCCAGGCCCGCCTGACCTTCCTCCTCGACGTCGGACTCGAGTACCTGAACCTGGAGCGGCCCTCCGGCACCCTGTCCGGCGGCGAAGCCCAGCGCATCCGTTTGGCCACCCAGATCGGCTCCGGCCTCGTGGGCGTGCTGTACGTCCTCGACGAGCCCTCGATCGGCCTGCATCAGCGGGACAACCGCCGCCTGATCGAGACACTCACCCGGCTCCGGGACCTCGGCAACACCCTGATCGTCGTGGAGCATGACGAGGACACCATCCACGAGGCCGACTGGGTGGTGGACATCGGACCGGGCGCCGGCGAGCACGGCGGCATGGTGGTCCATTCCGGGTCCTACCAGGCGCTGCTGGAAAACACGGATTCGCTCACCGGCGACTACCTCTCCGGCCGGCGGAAAATCGAGATCCCGAAGAAGCGGCGCAAATACGACAAGAAGCGCGAGCTCAAGGTGGTCGGGGCGAAGGAGAACAACCTCCTGAACATCGACGCCAGTTTCCCGCTGGGCCTCTTCACCGCCGTCACCGGCGTCAGCGGCTCGGGCAAGTCCACCCTGGTCAACGAGATCCTCTACAAGGTGCTCGCCAACAAGCTCAACGGCGCCAAGCAGGTGGCCGGCAGGCACAAGTCCGTCCAGGGCCTCGAACACCTGGACAAGGTGGTGCACGTCGACCAGAGCCCGATCGGCCGCACCCCGCGCTCGAACCCGGCCACTTATACCGGCGTGTTCGACAACATCCGCAAGCTCTTCGCCGAGACCACCGAGGCCAAGGTCCGCGGCTACCTCCCGGGCCGGTTCTCCTTCAACGTCAAGGGCGGCCGCTGCGAGGCCTGCTCCGGCGACGGCACCCTGAAGATCGAGATGAACTTCCTGCCGGACGTCTACGTCCCCTGCGAGGTCTGCCACGGCGCCCGGTACAACCGCGAAACCCTGGAGGTCCACTACAAGGGCAAGACCATCGCGGACGTGCTGAACATGCCCATCGAGGAAGGGGCCGAGTTCTTCGCGGCCTTCTCGCCGATCGCTCGGCACCTCAACACGCTCGTCGACGTCGGCCTTGGCTACGTCCGGCTGGGCCAGCCCGCCACCACGCTCTCCGGCGGCGAGGCCCAGCGCGTGAAGCTCGCAGCCGAGCTTCAGAAACGCTCCAACGGCCGCAGCGTCTACGTCCTGGACGAGCCCACCACGGGCCTGCACTTCGAGGACATCCGCAAGCTCCTCATGGTGCTCCAGGGCCTCGTGGAGAAGGGCAACACGGTGATCACGATCGAACACAACCTCGACGTCATCAAGAGCGCCGACTGGATCGTGGACCTTGGCCCCGACGGCGGGTCCGGTGGCGGCCGTGTGGTCGCCTCCGGCACCCCCGAGCAGGTGGCCAAGTCGACCGAGAGCCACACGGCCGCGTTCCTCGCCGAGCTCCTCGCCTGAACACCGGCCGCCAGGGACCGTGCGGCGGGCCAGGTAAGCCTCCGCCGCACGCGTCCCCGCCCGCAGGGACGTCTCCACCGGATGTATGCGCTGATGTATCGCGTGATGTAGTCCCTGATGTATTCCCGATGTATTCCTGAAGGAGCATGCGAATTTCTGGCAACCGCACACTCATGAGAAACTAAGCCGGTGACGCATACAACAGTGCCCGTAATCTTTGACCTTGACGGCACTCTTGTCGATCCCGCCGGGGGTATTACCGACGGTATCGCCGCGGCCCTCACCGAGCTTGGCCTGCCGGTTCCGGACAAGTCCCGGATGGACGCCATGATTGGGCCCAAGCTCAGCCATTCCCTGACGGAAATCGCCGGCGTTCCGGCCGCACAGCTGGAAGACGCCATTCGCATCTACCGTGCTCACTACGCATCCACGGGAATCGCGCAGAGCAGGCTGTACCCGGGAATCCGCGGCCTCCTCGAGGACTTCGTCGCCGCGGGGCGGCCCATCGCCGTCGCGACCCAGAAGCCGGAAGGGCTTGCCCGCACTGTCCTGGCGCACCACGGCATCGCCGGACTCTTCCACAGCATCCGGGGCTCCGCCGCGGACGAGGCCGCCAGCCCCGGAACGGGCTCCGTGCCCGACGGCTCCGTGCCCGACGGCTCTGTCCCCGAAGGCTCCGTTCCCGAAGGTAAGGCCGGCATCGTCGCCGCCGCGCTCTCGGACCTCGCTGCCGCGGACCCTGCGGCCGCCGGCCGGGCCGTGATGGTGGGGGACCGGGCACAGGACGTCGCCGGGGCCGCTGCGAACGGACTGGACTGCATCGGCGTAGGCTGGGGGTTTGCGCCTGACGGCGAACTGCACGCGGCCGGTGCCGTCGAGATCGTGCACAACACCACGGCGCTTCACGCGACGATCAACCGGCTCTCCGAACGCCCGGGAACCACAGCCCTGAACGAGGTGCACACCGATGGCAATGTTTGACGCAATCCGCTGGACCACGCGGGGGCTTGTAACCACCACGTGCCGTCCCACGGTCATCGGCCTGGAAAACGTGCCCAAGGATGGGCCGTTCATTGTCGCCCCGAACCACCTCTCGTTCCTGGACAGCGTGATCGTCCAGGCCCTCATGCCGCGGCCCGTGGCCTTCTTCGCGAAGGCTGAATACTTCACCACCGGCGGCATCAAAGGCAAGGCCATGAAGTCCTTCTTCGAGGCCGTCGGCTCCATTCCGGTGGAACGCGGCGAGCAGGCGGCGAGCGTCCAGGCGCTGAAAACGCTGCTGGACATCCTCGACTCCGGCAAGGGCGTGGGCATCTATCCCGAAGGCACCCGCTCCCGCGACGGCATCCTGTACCGCGGCCGCACCGGCGTCGGCTGGCTGGCCCTCACCACCGGCGCGCCCGTAATCCCGGTGGGCCTGATCGGCACCGAACACTTGCAGCCCGCGGACAGCAAGTCCGTCAAACCGCAGCACTTCACCATGAAGGTCGGCGAGCCGTTGTACTTCGAGAAAACCGGACCGGACCATTCCCTGCCGGCCCGCCGCCAGGTCACGGACCGCATCATGGACGCAATCGCAGACCTGAGCGGCCAGGAACGCTCCACCAGCTACAACCAGAGCAAGTCGGCCGAATAGCGCGCAGCTCCCGGCCCCCGTGATCCGCCGGGCATGCGGCGGTGCACGTGCAACGGCACCGCCGGCGGCTCAGTAGACTTGATGTGTGGCAGATCCAGCGAGTTACCGACCCCAGACGGGTGAAATTCCGACCAATCCGGGCGTGTACCGCTTCCGCGATCCGCACGGCCGGGTCATCTACGTCGGCAAGGCCAAGAACCTCCGTGCCCGGCTGAACACCTACTTCGCCAACCCTGCCGGGCTCATGCCCAAAACCTATGCCATGGTCCACACGGCCAGCAGCGTCGAATGGACCGTGGTGGGCAGCGAACTCGAGTCGCTGCAGCTGGAATACACCTGGATCAAAGAATTCACGCCCCGCTTCAACGTGATGTTCAGGGACGACAAAAGCTACCCGTACCTCGCCGTGACGATGGGGGAGAAGTACCCGCGCGTCCAGGTGCTGCGCGGCGACCGGCGCAAGGGGACCCGGTACTTCGGCCCGTACACCGCCGGCGCGATCCGGGACACCATGGACACCCTGCTGCGGGTGTTCCCGGTCCGCAGCTGCAGCGCCGGGGTGCTGAAGCGCGCCGAAGCCAGCGGCCGGCCCTGCCTGCTCGGCTACATCGACAAATGTTCCGCGCCGTGCGTCGGCCGGATCTCCGCCGCGGACCACCGCGCCCTGGCCGAGGACTTCTGCACGTTCATGGGCGGCGAAGCCAAGCCCTTCGTCAACCGGCTGGAACGGGAGATGGCCGCGGCAGTTGCTGAGCTCGACTACGAACGCGCGGCCCGGCTCCGGGACGACATCGTGGCGCTGAAGAAGGTCTTCGAACGTAACGCCGTCGTCCTGGCCGAGGGCACGGACGCCGACGTCTTCGCCCTGCACGAAGACGAGCTCGAGGCCGCCGTGCAGGTCTTCCACGTCCGGGGCGGACGGATCCGCGGCCAGCGCGGCTGGGTGGTGGAAAAGGTCGAGGACTCCACCACCCCGGAACTGGTCGAACACCTGCTCCAGCAGGTCTACGGCGAGGAAGCCGGGCTCCAGGGCAGGTTGCCCCGGGAAGTGCTGGTGCCTGCCGAACCCAGCAACGCCCCGGAGCTCGCGCAATGGCTCAGCGGCCTGCGCGGGGCCCGGGTGGACATCCGCGTTCCCCAGCGCGGGGACAAGGCAGCCCTCCTGTCCACGGTCCGTGAAAACGCGGAGCACGCCCTCAAACTTCACAAATCCCGGCGCGCCGGCGACCTCACCATGCGCTCCCAGGCCCTGCAGGAAATCCAGGAAGCGCTCGAGCTTCCCGTGGCGCTGCTGCGGATCGAGTGCTTCGACATCTCACACGTCCAGGGCACCAACGTGGTCGGCTCCATGGTGGTGGTCGAGGACGGCCTGCCGAAAAAGTCCGACTACCGGAAGTTCGCCGTGACCGGCGCCGCGGCCACTGACGACACGGCGGCCATGCATGATGTGCTGACCCGCCGGTTCCGGCACTATCTTCAAGAAAAAGACGAGCAGGCGGCGGCCGCGGCCAAACCGGCGCACCAGGCCGCCCTGGACGCGGCGACCGCCGCGGCGGTCGCGGACTCCACGACGCCAACACCGCGGAGCAAATTCGCCTACCCGCCCAACCTCGTCGTCGTCGATGGCGGCAAACCGCAGGTCAATGCCGCCGCAAGGGCGCTGGAAGAGCTCGGCATCGAGGACGTGTATGTGGTCGGCCTGGCCAAACGGCTCGAAGAGGTGTGGCTGCCGGACAGCGATTTCCCGGTGATCCTGCCGCGCGCCTCGGCCGGCCTGTATCTGCTGCAGCGGATCCGCGATGAGGCCCACCGCTTCGCCATCACCTTCCACCGGCAAAAGCGCGGCAAGGCCATGACGGCCTCCGCCCTGGACAGCGTGCCCGGGCTGGGCGAATCCAAGCGCAAGGCCCTCCTGGCGGAGTTCGGCTCCGTCAAGGGGATCAAAGCCGCGACGCAGGAGGAACTCACCGGCGCCAAGGGGATCGGCCCCTCCCTGGCCGCCGCGATCGTCCGGCACTTCGCTGGCGGCGGAGTCGAGGAAGCCGCCACGGTTCCTGCCGTCAACATGACCACCGGCGAAATCCTCGACGCTTAGCTAGTGCCGCCAAACTTAGCTAGGGTAAAGACTTGGGTACGGCACGGCAGCGGCATCACCGCGGCCCGCGCGCAAACCTGACAACAGCAAATCGCACAGGCAGAGATGGGGCTTCACTGATGGCAGAGTCGACGGCAGGATCCGAGACGGATGCGGACGGCATGACACCCGTCAAACCCGTCGAGGCTGAACTGCTCGTGGTGACCGGAATGTCGGGAGCCGGCCGCAGCACCGCCTCGGACGCCCTTGAGGACCATGGCTGGTACGTCGTGGAAAACCTGCCGCCGCAGATGCTCGGCACGCTCGCCGAACTGGTGTCCCGGACGCCGCACTCCATGTCCAAGCTCGCCGTCGTGATGGACGTCCGGAGCAAGGAACTGTTCGTCGACATGCGCGCGGCGCTCCGCGCCCTGGAGGCCACCGGCGTGAGCTTCCGCGTCCTGTTCCTCGACGCCAACGACGACGTCCTGGTGCGCCGCTTCGAGCAGGGCCGCAGGCCCCACCCGCTCCAGGGCGGTGGCCGGATCCTCGACGGCATTGCCGCCGAACGCGAGCTGGTCCGTGAATTGAAGGACACCGCCGACATCGTCCTGGACACGTCCTCCCTCAACGTCCATGGCCTCGCCACCGCCATCACCGAACTCTTCAGCGAGACCGGGCCGGTGGCGCTGCGGCTGAACGTCATGAGCTTTGGCTTTAAGTACGGGCTGCCGGTGGACGCCAACTTCGTGGCCGATGCCCGCTTCATCCCCAACCCGCACTGGGTGCCGCAGTTGCGCCCGCACACCGGACTGGACAAGGACGTCAGCGACTACGTGCTGGAGGCCCAGGGCGTCAGCGACTTCGTGGAACGCTACGTCCTGGCCCTTGAACCTGTCCTGGACGGGTACCGCCGGGAGAACAAGCACTACGCCACCATCGCCGTGGGCTGCACCGGCGGCAAGCACCGCTCCGTGGCGGTCGCCGTCGAGCTCTCACGGAGGCTGGCGCAGTATCCGCGCGTCACGGTGACCACGACGCACCGGGACCTGGGCCGCGAGTAATGGCGCTGCTGACCGGCCCGCTGCCCCTTGTCCCGCCCGCCAGCGCGGCCTTCGCCAGCCAGCAGGACAAAGGCCCCTCCGTCGTCGCGCTCGGCGGCGGCCACGGCCTCTCCGCCTCGCTGTCGGCCCTGCGCCTGCTGACCTCCGAACTCACCGCGGTCGTCACGGTCGCGGACGACGGCGGATCCTCCGGCCGGCTCCGCGAAGAGTACGGCGTCCTGCCGCCCGGTGATCTCCGGATGGCCCTGTCCGCGCTGTGCGACGACACCGACTGGGGCCGCACGTGGCGCGATGTCATGCAGCACCGCTTCGCCCCCGGCAAAGGCCGCGGCGGCTCCCTCGATGAGCACGCGATGGGCAACCTCCTGATCGTCACGCTCTGGGAGCTCCTGGGCGACACCGTCGCAGGCCTGAAGTGGGCCGGCGCCCTGCTCGGCGCGCGCGGCGAAGTCCTGCCGATGTCCAGCGTCCCGCTGACCATCGAGGGCCAGGTCCGGGTCACCGCCCCGGACGGCGCGACGGCACTGCAGACCCTCACCGGCCAGGCCAAGTGCGCGGTGGCAGGGTCCCTGGAGCACGTCCGGCTCTTGCCTGAGAACGCTCCGGCCTGCACCGAGGCACTGACGGCGATCGAGCTGGCCGACTGGGTGATCCTCGGGCCGGGCTCCTGGTACACATCCGTGCTGCCGCACCTGTTGCTGCCCGAGATGCGCGAGGCCCTCGCCAACACCGCTGCCCGCCGGTGCCTGACCATGAACCTGGCCACAGATACCAAGGAGACGGCCGGCATGTCCGCCGCCGACCACCTCCGGGTGCTGCGCGAATACGCGCCGGAGTTCACGATCGACGTCATCCTGGCCGACCCGGCGTCGGTGCAGAACCTGCCCGACTTCGAGGCGGCGGCAGGAATGCTCGGTGCTGAGGTGGTCTTGGGTAAAGTGGGGGCGTCTGGTCGCCGTCCGGTCCACGATCCGTTGCGGCTGGCGACGGCGTATCACGATATTTTCGGGAATAGTTAGGAAAGGTGCCATGGCACTGACAGCATCAGTCAAGGAAGAACTTTCCCGTCTGGATATCAAGAAGTCCTCAGTCCGCAAGGCCGAGGTGTCGGCGATGCTCCGCTTCGCCGGCGGGTTGCACATCATCTCGGGCCGGATTGTGATCGAGGCCGAAGTCGACCTCGCATCGACCGCCCGGCGGCTGCGCGCCGCCATCGCCGAGGTGTACGGCCACCAGAGCGAGATCATCGTCGTCTCCGGCGGCGGCCTGCGCCGCGGCAGCCGCTACGTGGTGCGGGTGGTGCGCGACGGTGAGGCCCTCGCCCGCCAGACCGGGCTCCTGGACGCGCGGGGGCGCCCCGTGCGCGGCCTTCCGTCGGTAGTGGTGAACGGCTCCGCCGCGGACGCCGAAGCTGTCTGGCGCGGCGCGTTCCTGGTCCACGGCTCGCTCACCGAGCCCGGCCGCTCCTCGGCCATGGAAGTCACCTGCCCCGGCCCCGAATCGGCCCTGGCCCTCGTCGGCGCGGCCCGCCGCCTGGGCATCCAGGCCAAGGCCCGCGAGGTCAGGGGAGTGGACCGCGTGGTGATCCGCGACGGCGACACGATCGCCGCGCTGCTGACGCGCATGGGCGCCCACGACGCGCTGATGGTCTGGGAGGAACGCCGCATGCGCAAGGAAGTCCGCGCCACGGCCAACCGGCTCGCCAACTTCGATGACGCGAACCTGCGCCGTTCCGCGCAGGCCGCCGTGGCCGCCGGTGCCCGGGTGGACCGCGCCCTGGAAATCCTGGGCGACGACGTCCCGGACCACCTGAAGTATGCCGGTGAGCTCCGGGTCGCGCACAAACAGGCCAGCCTGGACGAGCTGGGCCGGCTCGCCGACCCCATCATGACCAAAGACGCCATCGCCGGCCGGATCCGCCGGCTGCTGGCCATGGCGGACAAACGGGCCCAGGACCTCGGCATCCCGGGCACGGAGGCCAATGTGACGCCCGAAATGCTCGACGACTAGCCCGCCCCTAGAATCAACAGCAGGAATATCCCGGGGAATGAAATATCCGGGAGCCGCGGCTGGTTGTCGCCGTAGGATCCCACCGCAATTTTCCGGATGCCCCGCATCCGGATGCACAATCAAAAGAGTTACCGAACCGGACAACCCGTCCACGACATTGGAGGAATTTGTGACCGAGTACGTACTGCCCGAGCTCGACTATGACTACGCAGCGCTGGAACCGCACATCTCCGCGAAGATCATGGAGCTGCACCACAGCAAGCACCACGCCGCCTACGTGGCCGGCGCCAACAACGCCTTGGCCCAGCTGGCCGAGGCGCGCGAAAAGGGCGACTTCGCCAACATCAACCGCCTCTCCAAGGACCTCGCGTTCCACACCGGCGGCCACATCAACCACTCCGTCTTCTGGAAGAACCTCTCACCGGACGGTGGCGACAAGCCCGAGGGCGAGCTTGCGGCGGCCATTGACGACGCCTTCGGCTCGTTCGACGCGTTCCGTGCGCAGTTCAGCGCCGCGGCGCTGGGTCTGCAGGGCTCCGGCTGGGGCTTCCTGGCCTACGAGCCCATCGGCGGCAACCTGGTCGTCGAGCAGCTCTACGATCAGCAGGGCAACGTCGCACTCGGCACCACCCCGCTGCTGATGCTGGACATGTGGGAGCACGCCTTCTACCTGGACTACGTCAACGTCAAGGCTGACTACGTCAAGGCCTTCTGGAACATCGTGAACTGGGCCGACGTCGCCAAGCGCTTCGACGCCGCCCGCAAAAACGCTACGGGTCTCATCACCCTCTAGGCAGGTCCCTTTACCCTGCACAGGGTGACGGAATCGACTTCCGTTTGTAACAAACCTCACATTACGGGCCCTTCGGCCCGAAATGTGGACGGACTGCCCCTGCACTTGCGGGGGCAGTCCCGGTTAAACGTAAGATGGATCACGGAAGGCGGTTAGCCTTCAGCAATGTGGCTGGTCGCCCTCCGATCTGGTAATTATCTCTGCCCAATGGCGTGCGGGATCTGTTAGTTGGCTTGAACGCCTTCTCAACTAGTCGTGCTCGCAAGAGCACCAAGGAGACTGAAAACGTGACGACCCGTATTGGCATCAACGGCTTTGGCCGTATCGGCCGCAACTACTTCCGCGCCGCCCTCGCACAGGGCGCAGACCTCGAGATCGTTGCGGTCAACGACCTCACCAGCCCGGAAGCCCTCGCTCACCTCTTCAAGTACGACTCCGTGGGCGGCCGCCTGGCCGAAACCATCGAGGTCAAAGACGGCAACATCGTCGTCGACGGCAACATCATCAAGGTCCTCGCCGAACGTGACCCCGCGAAGCTGCCCTGGGGCGAGCTCGGCGTCGACATCGTCATCGAGTCCACAGGCTTCTTCACGAAGGCCGCCGATGCGCAGAAGCACATCGACGCCGGCGCCAAGAAGGTCCTGATCTCCGCCCCCGCGTCGGATGAGGACATCACGATCGTGATGGGCGTCAATGACGGCCTGTACGACAACGCCACGCACCACATCATCTCCAACGCCTCCTGCACCACCAACTGCCTCGGCCCGCTGGCCAAGGTCATCAATGACGCCTTCGGCATCGAGCGTGGCCTGATGACCACCATCCACGCCTACACCGCCGACCAGAACCTGCAGGACGGCCCGCACAAGGACCTCCGCCGCGCCCGCGCCGCCGCCATCAACATGGTGCCCACCTCCACCGGTGCGGCCAAGGCAATCGGCTTGGTCCTGCCGGAGCTCAAGGGCAAGCTCGACGGCTACGCCATCCGCGTGCCCGTTCCCACCGGCTCCGCCACGGACCTGACCGTCACGGTTTCCCGCGAGACCACGGTCGCCGAAGTCAACGCCGCCCTTAAGGCAGCATCGGAGACCGAGGAGCTCAGGGGCCTGCTGACCTACACCGACGAGCCGATCGTCTCCTCCGACATTGTCGGCGACCCGGCATCGTCCATCTTCGATTCCGGCCTGACCAAGGTGATCGGCGACCAGGTCAAGGTTGTGTCCTGGTATGACAACGAGTGGGGTTACTCCAACCGCCTCGTGGACCTCACGGAGCTTGTCGCGTCCAAGCTGGGCTAGGGTAAGACTCATGACATTTCACACCCTCAACGAACTGATCGCTGATGGTGTCCGCGGGCGGTACGTTCTGGTCAGAAGTGACCTGAACGTGCCGCTCGACGGCTCTACAGTGACTGACGACGGCCGCATCAAGGCCTCCCTGCCAGTGCTGGCGAAGCTCACGGACGCCGGTGCCCGCGTGCTGGTCACAGCACACCTCGGCCGCCCCAAGGGCGCGCCGGAGGAGAAGTACTCTCTCAAGCCCGCAGCCGCACGGCTGGCCGAGCTTGCCGGGTTCAAGGTCTCCCTTGCCGCCGACACGGTTGGCGAGTCGGCCAAGGAGCTCTCCGCGGCGCTGCAGGACGGCGAAGTGCTGGTCCTGGAAAACGTGCGCTTCGACGGGCGGGAGACCTCCAAGGACGACGCCGAGCGCGGCGCCTTCGCGGACGAGCTGGTCGCCCTCACCGGGGACAACGGCGCCTTCGTCGATGATGCCTTCGGTGCGGTGCACCGCAAGCACGCCAGCGTGTACGACGTCGCCACGCGGCTGCCGTCCTACCAGGGCGACCTTGTCCGCACCGAGGTCGAGGTGCTGCGCAAGCTCACCACCGACACCCAGCGGCCCTACGTCGTTGTCCTCGGCGGCTCCAAAGTCTCCGACAAGCTCGCTGTGATCGACAACCTCCTGGGCAAGGCGGACACCATCCTGGTGGGTGGCGGCATGCTGTTCACCTTCCTCGCCGCCTCGGGTCACAAGGTCGCGGGCAGCCTGCTCGAAGAGGACCAGATCCCGGTCGTCCAGGACTACCTGAAGCGCGCCGCCGACGCCGGTACCGAGTTCGTCGTGCCCACCGATGTTGTGGTGGCGGGCAAGTTCGCCGCCGACGCCGAGCACGAGACCGTTGCCGCCGACGCCATCGAGTCGGGCAGCTTCGGAGCCCAGGGCATCGGGCTGGACATCGGGCCGGTCTCGGCAGCGGCGTTCGCGGAACGGATCAAGGACGCCCGGACGGTGTTCTGGAACGGGCCCATGGGCGTGTTCGAATTCGCGGCCTTCGCCGGCGGTACCCGGGCCATCGCCCAGGCCCTGACCGAGACGGAGGCATTCACCGTGGTTGGCGGCGGCGACTCGGCGGCAGCGGTCCGGACACTCGGCTTCGCCGATGAGGCGTTCGGCCACATTTCCACCGGCGGCGGCGCAAGCCTGGAGTACCTTGAAGGCAAGGAACTCCCCGGCCTGAGCGTCCTCGACCGTTAGAAGCACTGACCGCTAAAAGCACCGGCATTTGAGCCGGCAGGGTGCCCTCCGCAGGGAACCGGGCGCCCTGCCGGCTGCTCCCACACACCAAGAACTCCTGGAGATCACGTGACCACGTCAACCAACGGTAAATTCGACCGCAAGCCCTTCATCGCCGGCAACTGGAAGATGAACATGGACCACGTCCAGGGCATCACCCTCCTGCAGAAGCTCGCGTGGACCCTGTCCGACGCCAAGCACGACTACAGCCGGGTGGAGGTCGCCGTCTTCCCGCCGTTCACGGATCTCCGCGGCGTCCAGACCCTGGTTCAGGGCGACGAGCTCGCCGTCGTCTATGGCGGCCAGGACCTTTCCCAGTTCGACTCCGGCGCCTACACGGGCGACATTTCCGGCCAGTTCCTCGCCAAGCTTGCCTGCAGCTACGTCCTGGTCGGCCACAGCGAACGCCGCACCATCCACAACGAGTCCGACGCCGTGCTCAACGCCAAGACCAAAGCCGCCTTCCGGCATGGCATTACTCCGGTCCTCTGCGTCGGAGAAGGCCTGGAGATCCGGCAGGCCGGCACCCACGTGGACCACACCCTCGCCCAGCTGCGCGCCGGCGTCGAGGGCCTCACCCCGGAGCAGGCCGCCGAGCTTGTAGTCGCCTACGAGCCCGTGTGGGCCATCGGCACCGGCGAGGTCGCAGGCCCGGAGGACGCGCAGGAAATGTGCGCCGCCATCCGTGCCGAACTGTCCACCCTCTTCGGAGCAGACGTCGCCGCCAAGACCCGCCTGCTGTACGGCGGCTCCGTCAAGGCCAACAACGCGGCCTCGATCCTGAAGGAGCGCGACGTCGACGGCTTGCTGGTCGGCGGTGCCAGCCTGGACGCTGCCGAGTTTGCTAATATTGTCAGGTTCGAGAGTCACCTGTTGACGGATTAGTCCGGACACAGCCTGACCCCCGCAATCCAATCCTTCTGAAAGGCCGTCGTGGACGTTCTTCATGTCATTCTGCAGGTCCTCCTGGGCATCACCAGCCTCCTGCTGACGTTGCTCATCCTGCTCCATAAAGGACGCGGAGGCGGCCTGTCCGACATGTTCGGCGGCGGCATGAGCTCGGGCCTGAGCTCCTCCGGCGTCGCGGAACGGAACCTCAACCGGTTCACGGTCATCCTGGGAATCACCTGGGGCGTGGTGATCATCGCCCTCGGCCTGCTCATGCGGTTCAGCACAGGCGCCGATTCCTAGGACGCCCGTCCGACAACTTCATATGGGGTCCTTATGGCCCTCCCGGCATCGGGAACTCACGAACTACACTGTGGCTGTCGTCTTGCACTTCCACCAGCCAAGTAGCCAGGAGTTCCCGATGCTGCATTCTGCTTCCGGATTCAAAGGAATCCGTGTGGGCGCCACCGAGGGGGCAACTCCCCGCCACGAACCACTGAACGGGGCCGGCGTACGCCAGCCCCGTATTCGTGTATCGTTCCGGTGCGCCAAGGGCCATGAAACCTCGCTCGTGTTCGCACAGCTTCCGGAGGAACAGATCCCCGGAGTTTGGGACTGCCGGCGCTGCGGCGGCACCGCAACCCGCGACGAATCAAAGTTTGCCCTGGAGGAAACGCCAACAGAAGGCTTCAAGACGCATCTGGAATACGTTAAAGAGCGGCGCTCCAGCCAGGACGCCGAAGACGTGCTGGCTGGAGCGCTGGAACGTCTACGCTCCGGACGGACCCTTCCGGACGAGCTGCTCCGGGACCCGTGAGGCCGCGTCCTCGTCAATCAGCCACAGCGTTTCCCGGCGGCCGCGCGGCCCCGCGGCGGGCACCTGCACGGGATTGGCGCCGGCCAGGGCCAGCCCTACGGCGCCGGCCTTGTCATCACCGGCCACCACCATCCACACCTCGGATGCCGTGTTGATCGCCGGCAACGTCAGCGACACCCGCGCCGGCGGCGGCTTGGGGGAGTTGTGGACGCCCACGACAGTCAGTTCCTTCTCCCGGATGCCGGCCTGCTCCGGGAAGAGCGAGGCGACGTGCGCGTCCGGCCCCACGCCGAGGAGGACAATGTCCAGGCGGGGAAGCCGCGCCGGCTGTTCCGGCCTGTCGTCGGACATGTCCGCGGCGTGCTCACCGGCCGCCGCCTCGGCGAGCCGGCGGGCATAGTCGGCCGCGGCGTCGTCCGGGCTGTCGAAGTCATCGGTGGAACCGGGCACATGGACGCGCGCCGGATCAACATTGATGTGGGACAGGAGGGCGTCCTGGGCCTGGCGGGCGTTGCGCTCGGCGTCGCCGGCCGCCACGAAGCGCTCGTCACCCCACCAGAAGTTCACCTTGGACCAGTCGACGGCCCGCGCCGCGGGCGATTCGGCCACGGCCCTGAGCGAGCCGATGCCCATCGTTCCCCCGGTAAGCACCACCGTGGCCTCGCCGTGCCGGTCCTGGATATCCACCAGCTTGGTAATCAGGCGGGCTGCGATCGCCGCCATCAGAACGGTCGAGTCAGGATGGATGCTTACTCTCGGGTCAGCGCTCACTGGGACGGACACTCCTTAGATTGGTACGCGGCAGTCCCATAGTAATCACTTCACCGAAGACTTCGTCCGGATCCAGGCGGCGGAGTTCTTCGGCCAGGCAGTCCTTGAGGCTGCGGCGGGGCAGCGAGATCCGCTGGGCGGGCTGGCCGGGCTGGGTCAGTTCGGCGATGGTGAGCCCGGGCCGGAAGAGCTGGATGTCGCCGCCGGGCCGGGTCAGCCGGACGCGCCGGATGCCGGTTCCGGCCGGATCCGCCACGATCGTCACGGGAACGTCCAGGGCCAGGGTGAGCCAGGCTGCGAGAAGCACGGTGCTGGGTGAGTCCGAGGCGCCCTCGACGGCCACGGCCGTCACCGGCGAGTCGTCCACCTGGTCCAGGACCGCGGCCAGCTGGATGCGCCAGTTGGTCAGCCGGGTCCAGGCCAGGTCCGTGTCGCCGGCCTTGTACGTGCGGCGGATGTTCTCCAGCGCCGCGACCGGGTCCGCTTCATTGGCCGAGTCGGTGATCCGGCGGTGCGCGATGCCCCCGACCGAGGTCTGGCACGCGTTCCTGGGCGCGCCGTGCGGCCACCAGGCCACGATCGGGGCGTCCGGGAGCAGCAGGGCCGCGACGAGGGATTCGCTTTCCTCGGCGAGTTCGCCGTAGCCGCGCAACAGGATCACCTCGGAGGCGCCGGCGTCGCCGCCGACGCGGATCTGGGCGTCCAGCCGGGTTGGGGCCGAGGCCCCGGCGTCGGCGAGGACGATGATCCGGCACGGGTGTTCGCGGCTGGCCTCGTTGGCGGCCTCGATGGCCTCCTCTTCCAGCCCGGAGCGGGTGACGACCACGAGGGTCAGGACCCGGCCCAGGGCGATCACGCCGCCCTGCTCGCGCAGGGCCATGATCTTCTTGGAAATTTTGGAGGTGGTGGTATCGGGAAGATCTACGATCATGGCCTTCTCCAGGTTCGTCCGTCGCGGGCTAGGAGCTCATCGGCCGAGGCGGGGCCCCAACTGCCGGGAGCGTAGGGCTGGGGCTGTTCGTCCAGGCCGGCCCAGTATTCCTCGAAGGGATCCAGGATCTTCCAGGACAGCTCAACTTCCTGGTGCCGGGGGAACAGCGGCGGCTCGCCGAGGAGCACGTCCAGGATGAGGCGTTCGTAGGCTTCGGGACTGGACTCGGTGAAGGAGTGGCCGTATCCGAAGTCCATGGTGACGTCGCGGACCTCCATCTGGGTGCCCGGAACCTTGGAACCGAACCGGATCGTGGCGCCCTCGTCAGGCTGGACCCGGATCACCACGGCGTTCTGGCCGAAGTCGTCCTCGCCGTGGTCCGTGAAGAGCAGGTTTGGTGCGCGCTTGAACACGACGGCGATCTCCGTCACCCGGCGCCCCAGCCGCTTGCCGGCGCGCAGGTAGAACGGCGCGCCGGACCAGCGGCGGGTGTTGATGTCCACCCGGATCGCGGCGAACGTCTCGGTCTTGGAATCGGCCGGGATGCCCTCCTCCTCCAGGTACCCGAGGACTTCCTCGCCGCCCTGCCAGCCGCCGGTGAATTGCCCGCGGGCAGAGTGGGAGGAGAGGTCCTCGGGGAGCCGGACGGCGGCGAGGACCTTTTCCTTCTCGGCACGCAGGTCGTCCGCGTTGAAGGAAATCGGTTCTTCCATCGCCGTCAGGGCCAGCAGCTGCAGCAGGTGGTTCTGGATGACGTCGCGGGCCGCGCCCACGCCGTCGTAGTAGCCTGCCCGGCCGCCGGTCCCGATGTCCTCGGCCATGGTGATCTGGACGTGGTCCACATAGTTGGCGTTCCAGAGCGGCTCGAAGAGCTGGTTGGCGAAGCGCAGTGCCAGGATGTTCTGCACCGTCTCCTTGCCCAGGTAGTGGTCGATCCGGAACACCGCGTCCGGCGGGAATACCGACTCGACGATGTCGTTGAGCTGCCGGGCCGACTCGAGGTCGTGTCCGAACGGCTTTTCGATCACCACGCGGCGCCAGTTGTCGCCCGCGGCCTGGGCCAGGCCGTGCTTGGAGAGCTGACGGCAGACCTGTTCGAAGGCCTTCGGCGGGATCGAGAGGTAGAACGCGTGGTTTCCCCGCGTCCCGCGCTGTTCGTCGAGCTCATCGATCGTGTCGGAGAGCCGCTTGAACGCCTCGTCGTCGTCGAACTCGCCCTGCACGAAGCGGATGCCCTCGGAGAGCTGCTTCCAGACCGTTTCATCGAACGGGGTGCGGGCGTACGCCTTGACGGACTCCTTGACCTCCGCGGCGAAGTCCTCGTTCTCCCACTCGCGGCGGGCAAAGCCCACCAGCGCGAAGCTCGGCGGCAGCAGCCCGCGGTTGGCGAGGTCATACACGGCGGGCATGAGCTTCTTGCGGGCGAGGTCCCCGGTCACCCCGAACAGGACCAGCGACGCCGGTCCGGCAATACGGTTCAGACGGCGGTCACGGGGGTCCCGGAGCGGATTGCGCCCCCGGCCGGCCGTGTTCCTGCCGCCGTTGTAGGTTTCTGGCATGGTTGCGTGGGTGCCTTAGCTTTCAGTGGAGGATGCTGCCTGGCCGGCAAGGGAGGTGACGAGCTCCTGGAGCTGCTTCACACCCGCGGCGCGGTCGGCCAGGTGCAGCCGGAGGACCGGACGGCCGTGCTCGGACAGGACCTGGGCATCGCCCGCGGCCTGCGCCGAGATCAGCTCGCCGAACGTGAACGGCCGGTCCGGGATGGCCAGGTCAGCCGCGGATGCGGCCGTGACCTGCAGGAAGACGCCGATCGCGGGTCCGCCCTTGTGGAACTGGCCGGTGGAGTGCAGGAACCGCGGGCCCCAGCCAAAGGTGACCGGGCGTCCGCTGGCCGCGGCCAGTTCGTCCCGGACGCCCTCGAGGCTGGCATAGGCCAGCCGGTCGAAATAGGCCTGGACGCTGAGGTAGTTGTCCGGGCCGAGTTCGCCCAGCAGGGCGCTGACGGCCTCGGCCGCTGTGCCGGCGTTGCCGAGCCATTCCCCGCCGCGGACCTCGATGGCGCCGTCGGTGAAATTCGCCGGCGTCGGTGCGGGCTGTGCGTCCAGCAGGCCGCGGGCGGCGATCTTCGCTGCCTCGACGTCCGGCTGGTCGAACGGGTTGATGCCGAGCAGGCGGCCGGCCACGGCGGTGGCGAATTCCCACACCATCATCTGCGTGGCCAAGCCGCCGGCGATGGCGACCTCGTTCTCGCCGAGCTGCACGTCGGCATCCGCCGCGACGAGCCGGATGACCAGGACATCGGGGGCGCCCAGGGTGGCTTCCGGGGAGGCAGGACCGGCTACGACCGGCAGCACGCCGGTGCCGAGCTTGCCCGTGGATTCGGCGATGAGCTGCTCGGCCCAGTCGGCGAAGCCCACGATCCCGGATCCGTCCTCCGCGATGACGATCTTGTTGCGCAGCGGGGTGGTGCCGCCCAGGGCGGTGCCGAGGGCGAGGCCGATGTTGTCCTCCGAGTCCTCATTGAGGATCTCGGCGGCTTCTTCGGCCTCATCCAGGAAAGCCTGGATATCGACGCCGGCCAGCCCGCACGGGACCAGCCCGAAGGCGGTCAGGGCAGAGAAACGGCCGCCGACGTTCGGATCTGCATTGAAGACGGCGCGGTAGCCGGCCTCCCGGGAGGCCTTGTCCAACGGCGACCCCGGGTCGGTGACGATGATGATGCGGCTCTTCGCATCGATCCCGGCATCGGTGAACGCCTGCTCGAAGATCCGGCGCTGGGAATCGGTTTCCACAGTGGAGCCGGACTTCGACGAAACCACGATCGCGGTTTCGTCCAGCCGGTCCGCCACCGCGGCACTGACCTGTTCGGGGTCGGTGCTGTCCAGAACAGTCAGCTCGACGCCAGCGGTGCCCGCGATGACTTCAGGCGCCAGCGAAGAGCCGCCCATGCCGCAGAGCACGATCCGCGTCACGCCCTCGGCCTTCAGCGCGTCGCGGAGTTCGAGAATGTCGCCGACCAGCGGCTGGGAGACGGAAGCCGCCTCGACCCAGCCCAGCCGGACAGCGGATTCCTGCTCTGCGTCCGGACCCCACAGGGTGTGGTCCTTCGCGAAGATCCGGGTGGCGATGCGGTCTTCCAGCAGTGCCGGGAGGTGCTGCTCATGTGCCTGGCGGGCTGCGCCGGTGGCGTCGTAGCTGAGTGTGCTCATGGTGGGTTAGGAAGCCTTCCGTGCAGAGGCCAGGGCGCCTTCGACGTCACCCAGCAGTTCCTTCCAGCTGGCCACGAACTTGTCCAGGCCTTCGGATTCGAGCAGGGCGACGACGTCGTTGTAGGAAATCCCCAGCGCGTCGAGGGAATTCAGCGTGGCGTTGGCGTCGTCGTAGCCGCGGGAGACGGTGTCGCCCGTCACGGTGCCGTGGTCGAACGTCGCGTCGAGCGTCTTCTCCGGCATCGTGTTGACGACGCCGGGGGCGACGAGTTCGGTGACGTAGAGGGTGTCCGGGTAGGCCGGGTCCTTCACGCCGGTGGAGGCCCACAGCGGGCGCTGCGGCAGGGCGCCGGCCGCGGCCAGCAGGGCCCAGCGTTCGGTGGAGAAGAGCTCCTCGTAGACCTGGTAGGCCAGGCGCGCGTTGGCCAGGCCGGCCTTGCCCTTGAGTGCCTTGGCTTCCTCGGTGCCGATGGCGTTGAGGCGCTTGTCGATTTCGGCATCGACGCGGGAGACGAAGAAGGACGCGACCGAGTGGATCGTGGACAGGTCGTGACCGTTGTCCTTGGCCTGCTCGAGCCCGGACTGGAAGGCGTTGATCACGGCGCGGTAGCGTTCCAGCGAGAAGATCAGGGTCACGTTGACGCTGATGCCCTCGGCCAGGGTGGCGGTGATGGCCTCGAGGCCTTCGAGAGTGGCCGGGATCTTGATCAGGACGTTGTCCTTGTTGACCTTCTTGTACAGGTGCTTCGCTTCGGCGATGGTGCCTGCGGTGTCCCAGGCCAGGCGGGGGTCGACCTCGATGGAGACACGGCCGTCGACGCCCTTGGTGGCCGCGGCGACGGGGGCGAACAGGTCGCAGGCGTCGGCGACGTCGGTGGTGGTGATTTCGAAGACGGTCTCTTCGACGGTGGCGCCAGCGGCGGCCTGGGCGGCGATCACGGCGTCGTAGTCGTGGCCGGCGGTGATGGCGGCGTGGAAGATCGACGGGTTGGTGGTGACGCCAACGACGTTCTTCTCTTCGATCAGCTTGCGCAGGGTGCCGGTCTGGAGGCGGCCGCGGGAGAGGTCGTCGAGCCAGATCGAGACACCGGCGTCGGAGAGCTGCTGGGTGGGGGTAGTCATTTCATAACTCCTGGAAATCATGGGTTCCGGGGGCACAGCGTCCCCCGGAACCGTGGTGGTGGATCAGTTGGTGAGGCCGGCGAGGGATTCCTTCGCGGCGGCGGCGACTGCTTCTGCCGTGATGCCGAATTCCTGGAAGAGGCGCTTGTAGTCCGCGGACGCTCCGAAGTGCTCCAGGGAGATGGAACGGCCGGCATCGCCGACGAATTCCTTCCAGCCCAGGGCCAGTCCGGCTTCGACCGAGACGCGTGCCTTCACGGCCGGGGGCAGCACGGCGTCGCGGTAGGCGGCGTCCTGCTTGTTGAACCATTCCACGCAGGGCATGGACACCACACGGGTGGGGATGCCCTCGGCCTGCAGCGCTTCGCGGGCGTTGACGGCGAGCTGGACCTCGGAGCCGGTGCCAATCAGGATGACCTGGGCTTCGACGGTGGAGCCGTCCTTCGACGCCTCGGCAAGGACGTAGCCGCCCTTCTCGACGCCGGCGGTGGAGCCGAAGGTGTCGCCGTCGGCCACGCCGGTGCCGCGGGCGTAGGTGGGGATGTTCTGCCGGGTCAGGACGATGCCGGCGGGGTTTTCGTGGTTTTCCAGCATGGCCTTCCAGGCCGCGGCCACCTCGTTCGCATCTCCCGGGCGGACGACGTCCAGGCCCGGGATGGCGCGGAGGGAGGCGAGCTGCTCAACGGGCTGGTGCGTGGGGCCGTCCTCGCCCAGGCCGATCGAGTCGTGCGTCCAGACATACAGCGACGGGACGCCCATGAGGGCGCCGAGCCGGATCGCGGGGCGCTGGTAGTCGGAGAAGATCAGGAACGTTCCGGAGAAAGCCCGGGTGCGCCCGTGCAGGGAGATGCCGTTCACAATCGACGCCGCCGCGTGCTCGCGGATGCCGAAGTGCAGGACCCGGCCGTAGGGGTTGCCCTTCCACGCCGCGGTGGACCGGGACGTGGGGATGAATGAGGGCGAGCCCTCGATCGTGGTGTTATTCGACTCCGCGAGGTCGGCGGAGCCGCCCCAGAGTTCGGGCATGACCGGGCCGATCGCGTTCAGGACCTTCCCGGAGGCGGCCCGGGTGGAGACGTCCTTGCCCGCTTCGAAGACCGGCAGGGCGGCCTCGAAGTCGCCCGGGAGCTTCTTCGCCTCGACGCGTTCCAGCAGTGCAGCGGACTCGGGGTTGCCGGCCTGCCACGCCTCGAACGAGGCCTGCCAGTCGGCGCGGGCGGCCGCGCCGCGGTCCTGGACGGCACGGGCGTGGGCCAGGACGTCCTCGTCGACCTGGAAGGCGCGTTCCGGGTCAAAGCCCAGGACCTTCTTCAGGGCCGCGACTTCCTCAGCGCCGAGGGCGGAGCCGTGGATCTTGCCGGTGTTCTGCTTCTTCGGCGCCGGGTACCCGATGATGGTCCGCAGGGAGATGATGGAGGGTTTGCCGGTTTCGGCCTTCGCGGCGAGCAGTGCGGCGTGCAGTTCCTGGACGTCTTCGACGTATTCGCCGGTCCGGGTCCAGTCGACCCGCTGGGTGTGCCAGCCGTAGGCCTCGTAGCGGGCCAGGACGTCCTCGGTGAACGCCACATCGGTGTCGTCCTCGATCGAAATGTGGTTCTCGTCGTAGATCACCACGAGGTTGCCCAGTTCCTGGTGACCGGCGAGTGAGGACGCCTCGGAGGTGACGCCTTCCTGCAGGTCGCCGTCGGAAGCGATCACCCAGACGGTGTGGTCGAACGGGCTCGTGCCGGCGGGAGCGTCGGCGTCGAACAGGCCGCGCATCCGGCGCTGGGAATAGGCGAAGCCGACCGCGGAAGCCAGGCCCTGGCCCAGCGGGCCGGTGGTGATCTCCACACCCTTGGTGTGCTTGTACTCCGGGTGGCCCGGGGTCAGCGAACCCCAGGTCCGCAGCGCCTCCAGGTCCTTCAGTTCCAGGCCGTAGCCGGAGAGGAACAGCTGGATGTACAGGGTCAGGGACGTGTGCCCGGGGGACAGGACGAACCGGTCGCGGCCCAGCCAGTCCGGATTCGCCGGGTCGTGGCGCATCAGCTTCTGGAACAACAAATACGCGGCCGGAGCCAGGCTCATCGCCGTCCCCGGGTGGCCGTTTCCGACTTTCTCCACCGCATCCGCGGCCAGCACCCGGACGGTGTCCACTGCGCGCTGGTCCAAGTCAGTCCATGACAGTTCTTGCTCTTCCAAATGTGGCACGAAAACCGGGCCCCTCTCTGTGCTGACGGCCGGCGGTACGCTCTTTTCCCGCCCGGGCACAGTTCGGTGCCCGCTGCGGTTCGTACCAGCCGTTCACCATCGAAACGTTGATCTATCATTCAGACGCAGATGCAGAGCCGCGTGTTCCGGCAAGTGCCTAAATGCGTGCCCGTGTGCGCTGATCTAATGACAGCCTAGTCCCATTCCACTTTGTGGTCAGCGTATATCTCACCAATTGGACCTGATTTCGCTTATATGAATCACCGTCCGCCGCGGGGCCGGTGAGCCGGCGTTAACGCGCCGGAATCATGGCGCGGCATTCGGCGGCCCTCCGGCCCGGAGCTCCACGGTATGATGGGTGGTGGCCTTCGACTGGGGCAAGGACACGGGTGTGCGCCGAGCGCGGAGCCCGGTCTGCAGCACAGTGCGTTGCGAAATCCACCCGGGGCTGCCCAGCCAGACAGAACTGCACAGCCAGACAGAACAGAGTGACTGCCACCGTGAGCACAACTAATACGCCGCTGAACGCCTCCCCGGCCTCGGGAAGAATGGGCTTCGGCCGCAAAGCCAAGGCCTACCTGGCGCTCACGAAACCCCGCGTGATCGAGCTCCTGCTCGTCAGCACGCTGCCCACCATGATCTATGCCGAACGCGGCTTCCCGTCGATCGGCCTGATCCTGGCGACGCTGGTGGGCGGCGCGTTCGCGGCAGGTTCCGCAGGCGCCTTCAACTGTTATATCGACCGCGACATCGACAAGCTCATGCACCGCACGGAGAACCGGCCCCTGGTCACCGGTGAGGTCACACCCCGCGAAGCCCTCATCTTCTCCTGGCTGCTGGGCGCGGCGGCGATCGCCATCCTCTGGTTCGGGGCCAACCCGCTCGCCGCGTGGCTCGGACTCGGCGCCATCGTCTTCTACGTGGTCATCTACACCATGATCCTGAAGCGGCGCACGGCCCAGAACATTGTCTGGGGCGGCGCCGCCGGGTGCTTCCCGGTCCTGATCGCCTGGGCCGCCGTCACCAACACCGTCGAGTGGCCCGCCGTCGTACTGTTCATGGTGATTTTCCTCTGGACGCCGCCGCACTACTGGCCGCTGTCGATGCGCTACGGCGAGGACTACCGCAATGCCAACGTACCGATGCTGGGCGCCATCGCCGGGGCGAAGGTGGTTTCGGTGCAGGTGGTCCTCTACGCCTGGGCCATGGTGGCGTGCTCGCTGCTGATGATCCCGGCCGGTGGTGCCGGCTGGGTCTACACGGTGACCGCCGTCGGCGCCGGTGCCTGGTTCCTGTACGAGTCGCACGCCCTGTACAACCGCGCCCAGGCCGGCGACGTATCCAACAAGGGAGCCATGAAGGTCTTCCACGGCTCCATCAGCTACCTGACCCTGCTCTTCATTGCCCTGGCCGTCGACCCGTTCGTCGGCTCGGCCATCATGGGCGGCTGATCCCCCCGTTCATCTGCCTGACGCTCCCTCACCAGTGGTGGGGGAGCGTCAGCTGTATCAGGGGGACGGTCCTTTTCGGTCCCGGGGTATCCTTACGAACCGGCCAGGCGACACAACCCCAGGGGGAGCCCGTGATCAACCGCAGCGATGTACTTCAGGCACAGAACCGCATCAGTGGCCACCTGCGGCGCACACCGTTGCTCCGCGGGGGTACCGCTGCCGCCCCGCTCTGGTTCAAATGTGAGTTCCTGCAGCGCACAGGCGTCTTCAAGGCACGCGGCGCCTTCAACCGCCAGCTCGCCGCCCGGGAGCGCGGGGAGCTTGACCCGGCAGTCGGTGTGGTGGCGGCGTCGGGCGGCAACGCGGGTTTGGCGAACGCGTACGCCGCCGCGGTCCTCGGTGTGCCGGCGACGGTGTTCGTCCCGGAGAACGCCCCGCGGGTAAAGGTCGAGCGTCTCCTCGCGTACAACGCCACGGTCCGGCAGGTCGGCGCCGAGTACGCGGAGGCTTTCGCGGCCGCAATGCACTACGTGGAAGATACCGGCGCCCTGTTCTGCCATGCGTACGACCAGCTGGAAATTGCGGCAGGCGCAGGCACCCTGGCCGAGGAAATCCTCGAGGACGAGCCCGGCATCGACACGATCGTCGTCGCCGTCGGCGGCGGCGGACTCTATGCGGGCGTGGCGGCAGCTGCCGAGGGCCGGGCCCGCGTCGTCGCGGTCGAGCCCTACACCATCCCCACGCTGCACGCGGCCCTCGACGCCGGCCGCCCGGTCGACGTGGCCGTTTCGGGCGTCGCCGCGGATTCCCTCGGGGCCAGGCGCGTGGGTGGGATAGCCTTCAGCATCGCCTCACGCGTCCCGCCGACCTCTGTGCTGGTGGACGACGCCGCCATCGTCGCCGCCCGGTCACAGTTGTGGGGCGATTACCGGATCCCCGCCGAATACGGGGCTGCGGCTGCGTTCGCGGCGCTCACGTCAGGGGCGTACACACCCGCCGAAGAGGAACGCGTCGCGGTGATCGTCTGCGGGGCGAACACCGATGCCTGCACGCTGGAGAACGACCCGGGCAGCGACTGAACAGCGCCGACTGAGGGGTGCCGACTAACCGTGCCGACTAACCGTGCCGGGAAGCGGCGCTGCCGGCCTGCTGCCGGTCCGGATGGTAGCGGGCCGAATAGTGCTGGTCGAAGCGGGCCCGCGCGATCCGCCCGAGCCGTTCGACAGTGTGCCAGCTGATGACCGCAATGAGCAGGGTCACCACAATGGCGGACACCGCGATGAGCGGCGGCAGATCGGCCGTGGAGCCGCCGTTGAGCCAAAGAATGACGGCGTAGTTCCAGAGGTACGCGGCGTAGGAGACAGTGCCCAGCAGCTGCACCGGGCGCGTCCACTTCGGCATCGCCGCGGTTCGGGAGGCGGCCAGTGCGACCAGGACGGCCGCGGCGGCCATGGCCAGCGGGCCGCCAATGAAGATGAAGGCCGGCGTTTCGTTGGCCTTCGGGAAGTAGATCAGCGCGGCCAGGACGGCGACGGAACCGAGCAGGGCCGCGCGCCTGAGCCAGCGGCCGCTGAACCAGTTGAACACATGGACCCTGTACAACCGCAAGGCCGAACCGATGATCAGGCCCAGGCCCCACGTGGTCGGCAGCGCGTAGACCAAGGAGTGAAGTTGCGGGGCCAGGGTCACCATTGCCAGCACACTGGCCGACATGAGGAACAGCGCTACGGCGGCGGACCAGCCAATCAGCTTTCCCTGGCGGTTGCGCCGCAGGGCGAGCACCAGCAGCGCGGGCCAGATCAGGTAGAACTGTTCTTCCACCGCCAGCGTCCAGAGCGGTCCGATCGCCATGCTGACGTCGAACGGCAGGGGGAGGTCTTTGAGGTAGCCAAGACCGGCGAGGACGGTGTAGCCCACGATTCCCTTGGACCGGTCACCGAGGACGTCGGTGGCCAATTCGACGATCGCGTAGACGCCCAGGAGAGAAACCAGTGCCGGCACCAGCCGGAAGGCCCTGTGCGCATAGAAGCGCCCGTAACGAATCTTACGGTGCCGTTCGATATCGCCGACCAGCACGTTGGTGATCAGGTAACCGCTCAACACGAAGAAGGCAATGACACCCACGATGCCGGCGCCCTGGAATATGCCGGGCCAGGAATGACCGAGCAGGACGGCGCCCACGGCGGCACCGCGAAGAACGTCCAGGCCGTCCAGCCGCGGGCGCTTTGCAGTATGTTGGACCGTCTGTGCGGGCCTTTCGCCGACTAGTAACGCCACATAACCTCCGGTGCCTCTGTCTGGCCGGTTCCGATTCCAGCTGCATCAAGGCAAAACCGCGCCGTCCGTCTATCCATGGATGCGATTGCGGCGCCAGTCCTGCGCCCTATCCAAGTATTCCCGCCTTGGCTGGACGAAACCTGACGCCGGTTCTGCGGCTGCCCGGCTCTGCGGTTGGTTGTAGGGCGGGCCCGAAAAGGGGCCACAGCATCCAGTATTCCGAAATCTTTCCCGTTTGGACAAGTGACCGGCCGGTAACCGGGCGTCGAGGGGGACGCCTTTAGGCCTCTTTAGAGATTGTGGGCCACCAGCTCCAGCCCGATTACCAGCAGGCTCAACACGACTTCGGCGAACATGATGGCGGCCTTGTGACGCAGCGGGATCTCGAGGCGGCGGATCGCGAGGAACCCGACGATGCCGAGCGAAACAACCAGAACAGCGACTGCCCACCCGAGGGCAACGGCCGTCGACCACAGACCGAGGCCGGCTGCCGTGAGGAGGAGCAGCGGGGTGACCAGGACGCCGAGGCCGCCCGCGCTGACCGCGATCATGTGGTGCAGCTCCTCACCGGTGGGAAGCTTCGAATGAACAGTCAGGTGGCTCAGGAGGTCGGCGACGAAAATCCCCAGCAGGGAGCCGATCACCACGATGCTGAGCGTCGCCGCCGCTGCCAGCGGCGTGGTCTCGTCCGCGTGACTCCGAAGCGCCAACACCACGGCCAGGCTCGTGAAGATGATGTATACACGTTCTTTGAGGCTCGCCGCGCGTTGGCGGGCTGAGGGTGAAGGAGGCACGGTCGGTTCTGTCGCTTGCATCAGAGAAGGCCTTCCGGTCAGCGTCACGGGAACGAGCGAGGAAAGCCCACGGCCGCGACGATCCATATCCATGCCATCCCATAGTCCACCCGGAAATCCCGTCAAGGCCAGCCCCCGGGAGGTGAATGCGCTACTGGTCATTGTTGCCGCAGCGCCCGTACGAGTGCCCAGACAGCAACAGACAGCAAACGCGGGGCCACTTACGGCCCGTCCGGACGTGCCGGAAGGGCGGTAAGTGACCCCGCGATGCTTTGTTCAGGGGTGCTGCGGCTGATTAGTCCACCGGTTAGTCCACCGGGCTGTAGCGGGCGAGGTCCGCGGCGTTGGTCGCCGCGCTCATCAGCAGTGCCGCCGCCAGCATGTGAGCGCCGACGAGCAGCGCCGGGATGCCGTTGTAGTACTGCGTGAAGCCGATTGCGGCCTGCAGCACCGTGACGCCCAGGAGCATGAACACCGCGGAGCGGAACGGCCCCTGAATCCGCCCGCGGACCACAAGGACCAGCGCGAACAGCGCGCCGGCGGTCACCAGGTAGGCGGGCACGGCGTGGATGTGCGCGAACAGGTCCCAGTCGAGGTCGTTGCGCGGGGCGTTCGCGTCCCCGGCATGCGGACCGGCGCCGGTCACCACCACACCGAGGCAGACCGCGACGGCGGAGAGGACCGCGACGGCGGTCATCACCGGGCGGGCAACGCCCGGCAGGGCGGGAAGCTGCACGGTCCGGGCCTTGCCCGTGCGGCCGTACGCCCGGTTCACCAGAAGCGTCGCCAGGACCACGAGGGCCATGGACACGAGGAAGTGCAGGCCTACGACCCATGGGTTCAGCTGGGTCAGCACCGTGATGCCGCCGATGACGGCCTGGGCCGGGATGCTGGCGAGCAGGCCGAGGGCCAGCAGGAAGAGGTCGCGGCGCTCCTTGCGGAGGTTCCACAGATAGACCAGCATCATCACGGCGACGGCCGCCAGCGCAAACGTCAGGAGCCGGTTGCCGAATTCGATGATTCCGTGGATCCCCATTTCCGGGGTGGTCGTCAGGGATCCCTCCGTGCAGCGCGGCCACGTGGGGCAGCCAAGGCCCGAGGCCGTCAGGCGGACGGCACCGCCTGTCACCACCAGGACGATCTGGCCAATGAGGGACAGCACGGCCAGCCGCCTGATCGTCTTATCGACGCGGACTGGCAGCCGGGAGGTGATTCCGGAGACAATCCGGGGAGTTCGTGACGCCGTGCTCACAGTTTTCTCAATTCCACTTAAACCAACGGGTTGCTGCGCCGCCGGCGATCGCCGTCCAGAGCAGCAGGACAAGAACGGCGGCACCATTGACGCTGCCGTACAGGAAAGCATCCCTCAGCGCCTGGCCCAGCGCGCCGGAGGGGAGGAAATGCACCACGGCCTGGGCCAGCGCCGGGAGCCGTTCGGCCGGAATCACGATTCCGCCCAGCGCGCCGAGCAGGATCCAGAGCAGGTTGGTGATGGCCAGGGTCGCCTCCGGCCGGACCGTCCCGGCGACCAGCAGCCCGAGTGCCGTGAAGGCGGCGGCGCCGAGGATCAGGATGGCCAGCCCGGGCAGCCAGCCCGCGGGATTGGGCTGCCAGCCCAGCAGCACGGCCACCGCGGTCACGATGAGCACCTGCAGGAACAGCACCGCCAGGACGGCCAGGACCTTCCCCGCAATCAGGCCGGTGCGGCCCAGGGGTGTCGTGGAAAGAAAGCGCAGGACGCCGTAGCGGCGGTCGAAGCCGGTGGAGATGCCCTGCCCGGTGAAGGCCGTGGACATGGCGCACAGGGCCAGGATGCCGGGGACGGCGACATTGATGCGGCTCGAACCGAGCCCGTCCAGCAGCGGCGTCACGGTCAGCCCGACCATGGCCAGCAGCGGCAGCACGATCGCGAGGATCAGCTGCTCGCCGTTCCTGAGCATGGTGACTGTCTCGTACTGCCCCTGCAGCAGGATGCGGCGCAGCAGGGAAGCGGGCGCGCTGCCATGCGCGGCGGGGGGCGCGCCGGCACGGCGTGCGCTCTCCAGCGGGGCACCACCTGTTACGCGGTTCATCGGATCTCCCTTCCGGAGATGTCCAGGAAGACGTCCTCGAGGCTGCGCGCTTCAAGGCTCAGGGAGCTGGGCATGATCCCGCGCTGGGCCCACCACGCGGTGATCGCGGCGAGGTCGGCGGGGGTCAGGGCTCCGGTCACGGCGTAACTGCCGGCCCGCGCCTCGGTGACGTCGACGCCGTCGGGCAGCACGCCTGCGAAGTCCAGGCCTGGTTCGGTTTCGAACAACAAGGTGCGGATGTGCTGCGACGCGTCGCCCGCCGGGAGCTGGTGGCGCAGGAGCTGGGCGACGGTGCCCTCGGCGACGTTGCGGCCGGCGTCGATGATGTAGACGTAGTCCGCCAGCCGCTGGGCGTCGTCCATCAGGTGCGTCGTCAGGATGATGCCCATGCCGCTGTTCCGCAGTTCGGAGATGAGATCGAAGACCATTTGGCGGGACTGCGGGTCGAGGCCCGCGCTGGGCTCGTCGAGGAACAGGACCTCCGGATTGCCGACCAGCGCCGCGGCCAGGGCGAGGCGCTGTTTCTGCCCGCCGGACAGGCGCCGCACGTTGGTGCGGCTGAAGGAGTCGATGCCCAGGCGGCCGATGAGTTCATCCACCGGCCACGGGTCCTGGTACATGCCGGCGATGTGCCGCAGCAGGGGGATGGGCCGGGCCGACGGCGGCAGGCCGCCGTCCTGCAGCATCACGCCCACCCGGGCGCGGAGGCCCGCGCCGGCCGAATCCGGATCGTGGCCGAGTAGGCTGATGGCGCCGGCGGTGCGCTTTTGCAGCCCCTGGGCGCATTCGATGGTGGTGGTCTTGCCCGCGCCATTGGCGCCGAGCAGGGCCGTGACTTGGCCGCGTTCGGCGATGAGGGAAAGGCCGCTGACCACGCGCAGCATCTTGCCGTCGAGGGTGGGCAGTGGACCAACATCCTTGACAAGCCCGCTGATGGTCAGAACGGGGGATTCGGGAGATCGCACCACAGCATTCTACGCGATGTAGTACGTCGGCTCCCCGGAGGGGGCGTCCCGCAGGCAAGCCATGCCTTACTGGAATGCCGGACTAAATTACGACATGATTGTGTTGTGTATTCCATGAGCCCCCCTGTGTATGGAGCAGCTGTGTCCGGAGCCGCGGTGTCCGGAGGCCCTGTGTCCGGAGCCGCTGCGTCCGCAGTCCCGTCCGCGCGCGGCGCCGCGCGCGTCAGGCCTGCCCGGGTACACGTGGCGGCCGTTCCGGACGCAGTTCCCGCGGCTGCCGGCACCCACACGCACGACGCCGAAGAGCGCACCCGCGACCGCGTCCTGAACGCGGTCCTGGAACACGGACCCATCAGCGCAGCCGAACTCGGCGACCTCCTGGGCTTCACTCCGGCCGCCGTGCGCCGCCACCTGGACCACCTCGCGCGCACCGGAGTGATTGAGGTCAAGCGGGTTGCCCGCGCCGGTGCCGGCGCCGGACGGCCCGCCCGCCGCTACGTCCTGAGCTCCCAGGGCCAGTCGAACCTGGGCAACGACTACCTCGACATCGCCTCCGTGGCGCTGCGCCGGCTCGGCGAGGCGGCCGGCCCCGAGGCCGTGCGGCAGTTCGCCGTCGAGCGGTTCGCCGACATGGAGCGCCGCTACGCACCGGAGATCGAGCAGGCCGGACCGGACATCACGGCCCGCGCCCAGGCTCTCTCCGCGGCGCTGAGCCGCGACGGGTTCGTCGCCTCGGCGCAGTCGATCGAAGCCAAGGCCCCGCTCCCGGCGGCGCTCTCCAGCGTCCAGCTCTGCCAGGGGCACTGCCCCATCCAGCACCTGGCTGCCCAGTTCCCCGTGTTCTGCGACGTGGAGACCGAAGTGTTCTCCCGGCTGGTCGGCGTCGATGTGCGCCGGCTGTCCACCCTGGCGCGCGGCGGGCACGTCTGCACCACCCACATACCTACGGGCCGTCCGGCCGCCGTCGGGACTCCCAGTCCCGCTGCACCGGTCAACCCGGACGAAGTATCCAACCATCTCCAAGAAAGGCCGTGATGACGGACCAACTATCAGAGAAGAAGGTTGCTGGCTCTACTGTGATTTCGGAGATTCTGGAAAAGAATCCCGAGCTCCACGGAATTGGCACCTATGAGTACGGCTGGGCCGACAAGAACGACGTCGGGGCCAACGCCCGCCGCGGCATCAATGAGGACGTTGTTCGCGATATTTCGGCCAAGAAGAACGAGCCGGAATGGATGCTCGACCTCCGGCTCAAGGGCCTGAAGTACTTCGACCGCAAGCCCATGCCCACCTGGGGCGCGGACCTGTCCGGCATCGACTTCGACAACATCAAGTACTTCGTGCGCTCCACCGAGAAGCAGGCCGCCACCTGGGAGGACCTGCCCGAGGACATCCGGAACACCTACGAGAAGCTGGGCATCCCGGAAGCCGAGCGCAGCCGCCTCGTCTCCGGCGTCGCCGCCCAGTACGAGTCTGAAGTGGTCTACCACCAGATCCGCGAGGACCTGGAAGCCCAGGGCGTCATCTTCCTGGACACCGACACCGCGCTGCGCGAACACCCGGAAATCTTCCAGGAGTACTTCGGCACCATCATCCCGGTGGGCGATAACAAGTTCGCGTCGCTGAACACGGCCGTCTGGTCCGGCGGTTCCTTCGTGTACGTGCCCAAGGGCGTCCACGTGGACATCCCGCTGCAGGCCTACTTCCGCATCAACACGGAAAACATGGGCCAGTTCGAGCGCACGCTGATCATCGCGGACGAGGACTCCTACGTCCACTACATCGAAGGCTGCACCGCGCCGATCTACACCTCGGACTCGCTGCACTCCGCCGTCGTGGAAATCATCGTGAAGAAGGGCGCCCGCGTCCGCTACACGACCATCCAGAACTGGTCCACCAACGTGTACAACCTGGTCACCAAGCGCGCCATCTGCGAAGAGAACGCCACCATGGAATGGATCGATGGCAACATCGGCTCGAAGGTCACCATGAAGTACCCGGCCGTCTACCTCGTGGGCGAAGGCGCCAAGGGCGAGACCCTGTCCATCGCGTTCGCCGGCGAAGGCCAGCACCAGGACACCGGCTCCAAGATGGTCCACATCGCGCCCAACACCAAGAGCTCGATCATCTCCAAGTCCGTGGCCCGCGGCGGCGGCCGTGCTGCCTACCGCGGCCTGGTCCAGGTCCGCGAAGGCGCCAAGCACTCGGCCAACACGGTCCGCTGCGACGCTCTCCTGGTGGACACCATCAGCCGGTCGGACACCTACCCATACATCGACATCCGCGAGGACGACGTCACGATGGGCCACGAGGCCACGGTCTCGCGGGTCAGCGAAGAGCAGCTGTTCTACCTGATGTCCCGCGGCATGCGCGAAGACGAGGCCATGGCGATGATCGTCCGCGGCTTCATCGAGCCGATTGCCCGCGAACTGCCGATGGAATACGCCCTCGAGCTGAACCGACTGATTGAACTGCAGATGGAAGGATCGGTCGGTTAATGACTGACATCACTACTGAAAAGGCCCGCATCGGCGCGCCCTCAGCCCAGCCGTTCATCAACGGCTTCACCGAGGAAGGCGAAAGCCTCTCACCGCTGAACGCCGCGGAGTCCAAGGCGCCGCTGGCCGGCGAAGCCGTCAAGCGCCACTCGCACGGCGGCGGCGTCGGCGTACCGGACAGCTCACGCGCCGGCCGCCTGACCTCCTACAAGCTGGCGGACTTCAAACCGCTGACCGGCATGGAGGAGGACTGGCGCTTCACCCCGCTCAAGCGCCTCCGCGGCCTGCACACCGAGGTCCTCACCGGTGCGGCGCCGGCCGTGAGCGTCACCGCTCCGGACAGCGTCAGGGTCGAGACCGTCGGCCGTGACGACCGCCGGATCGGCTCCGCCGCCATCCCCGAGGACCGGGTCTCCGCGAACGCCTGGGAGAACTTCACCGAGGCCACCGTCATCACGGTCCCGTCCGAGGTCGAGGTGGAGGGCGAGGTCAGCGTGCTGCTGACCGGCCAGGGCACCGAAGCTTCCGCGCAGCACGTCGTGATCGTCGCGGAAAAGTTCTCCAAGTCCGTCGTCGTCCTGGACCACCAGGGCACCGCCGTCGTCTCGGAAAACATCGAAATCCTCGTTGAGGACGGCGCGCAGCTGACCGTCATCTCGCTCCAGGAATGGAACGACGACGCCGTCCACGCCTCCTCCCAGCAGGCGAAGCTCGGCCGCGACGCGAAGTTCAAGCACATCGTCGTCAGCCTCGGCGGCGACCTCGTGCGGGTCACGCCTTCGGCACGCTTCACCGCCCCGGGCGCCGAAGTGGAACTGTTCGGCCTGTACTTCGCCGACGCCGGCCAGCACCTCGAGCAGCGCCTGTTCGTAGACCACGCCGTGGCCAACTGCAAGTCCAACGTCCTGTACAAGGGCGCCCTGCAGGGCCGCAACGCGCACACCGTGTGGGTCGGTGACGTTCTGATCCGCAAGGAAGCAGAAGGCACCGACACCTACGAGGCCAACCGCAACCTGGTCCTGACCGACGGTGCCCGCGCCGATTCCGTGCCGAACCTTGAAATTGAGACCGGCCTGATCGCCGGCGCCGGCCACGCCAGCGCCACCGGACGATTCGATGATCAGCACCTGTTCTACCTGATGGCCCGTGGCATCCCGGAAGAGGTGGCCCGCCGCCTGGTGGTCCGCGGGTTCCTGAACGAGATCATCCAGAAGATCAACGTTCCGGCCATCGAAGACCGCCTCACGGAAGCCGTCGAGCGCGAACTCGCGGCGACCAATCACTAGTGCGCAGCACCAGAGAACACGGACGACATCAATGACTGAACAGCCAAAGGGCGAGCTAGTCTGCAACGCCAGCGAGATCCAACTCAAGCAGGCGCTGCGGATCCTGATCGACGACTACCCGGTAGCGATCGTGAAGGACTCGATGGGGGAGATCCACGCCATCGGCGACACCTGCTCGCACGCGGACATTTCGCTCTCCGAAGGAGAAGTCGAAGGCTGCAAAATCGAGTGCTGGGGCCACGGCTCCCAGTTCGACCTGCGCAGCGGCGAGCCGCTCCAGCTGCCGGCCTATGATCCCGTTCCCGTGTTTGCCGTGACCGTCCTGGATGACGAGGTCTACGTGGACTTCACCAACGTCCTGAACGGCGCCGAGGCTCCCAACTTCAGCTAGCTGCCTGCAGCCGGCAACCCGCACAAGAAAACTTATCGCCAAGAAAACGCACAGTGCCGAGGGCACGGTGCAGAGGAGAACAAGACACATGTCGACTCTTGAGATCAAGGACCTGCACGTCAGCATTGACACCGAGCAGGGCACCAAAGAAATCCTGAAGGGCGTCAGCCTGACCATCAGGACCGGCGAGACGCACGCCATCATGGGCCCCAACGGCTCCGGCAAGTCCACGCTGGCGTCCACCATCGCCGGGCACCCGCGCTACAACGTCACCTCCGGCACGATCACCCTCGACGGTGAAGACGTCCTCGCCATGAGCGTCGACGAGCGCGCCCGCGCCGGCCTGTTCCTCGCCATGCAGTACCCCGTCGAGGTCCCGGGCGTGAGCATGACCAACTTCCTGCGCACCGCCAAGACCGCGATCGACGGCGAAGCCCCCAAGCTGCGCACGTGGACCAAGGACGTCAAGGCCGCCATGGCGCAGCTGCGCATCGACGCCGACTTCACCCAGCGCAACGTCAACGAAGGCTTCTCCGGCGGCGAGAAGAAGCGCGTCGAGATCCTCCAGCTCGAGCTCTTCAAGCCGAAGTTCGCCATCCTCGACGAGACCGACTCCGGCCTGGACGTCGACGCGCTCAAGGTTGTCTCCGAGGGCGTCAACCGCGCCCACGGCGAAGGCAACATGGGCACCCTGCTCATCACGCACTACACCCGGATCCTGCGCTACATCAAGCCGGACTTCGTGCACGTGTTCGTCGATGGCCAGGTTGTGGAAGAGGGCGGCCCGGAGCTCGCCGACCGCCTCGAAGACGAAGGCTACGACCGCTACGCCACCGGCGCAGGGGCGGCCACCATCGCTGCCGCCTCGGCTGCAGCCCAGGCGTAGTTAGGACTCCGCAATGACCGAACTCAATGTGGCCCGCACGGGCCTCGAGGATGTCGAAGAGGCGCTCAAGGATGTGATCGACCCGGAACTCGGGGTGAACATCGTTGATCTGGGCCTGCTGTACGGTCTGAAGTACTCGGACGACGACGGCGCCCTGCTGATCGACATGACGCTCACCACCGCTGCCTGCCCGCTCACCGACGTGATCGAGGAGCAGGTCGGCAAGGCCCTGGACGGGATCGTCGACGACTGGCGGCTCAACTGGGTGTGGATGCCGCCATGGGGTCCGGAACGGATCACCGAGGACGGCCGCGACCAGATGCGCGCCCTGGGCTTCAACATCTAGGTCCCCACCGCCTCCCTGGCCTCGCTTCGCTCGGCCAGAGAACCCTCGGCGGCGGAGGCCCCTAATTACGCCGACGGCGGCCCCACCTCATTGAGGCGGGGCCGCCGTCGTCATTTCGTTCCGGCGTTCCCGCCGCCGTTCCCATATCGTCCCGGCGGTGGTCTGATAAAGACAACGGGTCCACACGCTTCGGGCCGGGCACGCCGTCGAACAGGAGGCACACGGGAATGGATGCCACGCCACCGCCGCGGCCCTCCGATGCGGGCAAGGACTTCGTGGTTGTCGAGGACAGCGGCGAGTTCTCCTACTACCGGTCCCGGGAAGCCCTGCTGGCCGACTTCGAATATGTCGGCGAAGCTCCGTGCATCATGGACCGCAGCGCCACTACCTACCGGCTGGAGCTGGACGAGAACCGCCACCTGCGCATGGGACCGCCCCTGGGATCGGTGGAGTTCCACTGGCTGCGCCAGGCCCTCGCCGAGGCGCGTGACGTGCATCCCGAGTCCCTTCGGCTGCAACGGGTTGACCCCGTCGGGCTCGCCGGGCTCGTGGCCGGACTGTTCGAGACGCTGCAGCTGGAACGCGGAACCGATGCTGAGCTGGGGCTTTGGAGCCTGGACATCGACGGTCTGGCGACGCGGCGCAATGCGCTGGCCGACGTCGACCGCCTCCTGGCCGGAAACGACCGGCTGGAATCGGTACTGGTGACCGACCCCTTCGGGCACCAATACCGGCCCGTGTGGCACGCAAAGCACCGGCACTTGGGCCACGCCGGATTCCTCAGCTACGTCGAGGTCCCGATCCGGCGCCGGCAGCGCGGGTGAGGCCTCGGGTTTAGGCCCGAGAGTTGGGCCGAAGGGTTGGGGCCAGGGGGTGGGGCTAAGGCGTTGCCACCGCGAACGTGTCGCACTTGTTGATGTCCCCGGTGGTGTACCCCTGGTAGAACCACTTCTGCCGCTGGGCACTTGAGCCATGGGTCCATGCCTCCGGTGAGACGCGGCCCGTGGCGGCCTTCTGGATGCGGTCATCACCGACGGCGGAGGCCGCCGACAGGGCGTCCTTCACGTCCTGGTCAGTGAAGGGGTCGAGATAGGGCTGGCCGGTCTTGGGATCCGCCTGCGTCGTTGCATAGTGGGCCCACAGCCCTGCGTAGCAGTCGGCCTGGAGCTCAACCCGGACACCCCCGGAGCCGGGGCCCTGCGGATCCTGTTGCGCCCGGTCGAGGTCGCCAAGCAGGTTCTGGACGTGGTGGCCGAATTCGTGGGCCACCACATATTCCTGCGCCAGGGGACCGCCTGAGGAGCCAAACCGGTCCACCAGCTCCTGGAAGAAGCCGGGATCGAAGTACGCCGTGGTGTCCACGGGGCAGTAGAACGGCCCCACGTCCGAGGTGGCGGCGCCGCAGCCGGTGTTGGTTCCGCCGGTGAAGATCACGGCCTTCGGCCGCGGGTACTTGGTGTTGTACTGCGACAGATAGGCCGGCCAGAAGGCGTTCAGGCTGTTCACCGTGCCGGTGATCCTGCAGTCGAGGCGGGCGTCGGCGTCAGCGCCGGTCTGGCAGGCGGGGGCAGAGCCCTGGCTCTGCGACTGGGGCTCCTGGACGGTGCCGGCCAGACCCTCGAGAAGCTGGGGGTTGATGCCAAAGAGGGCTGCCAGCAGCAGGATGATGCCGCCGCCGATCCCGCCGCCGATCATCGGGCCGCGGCCCATCCCGCGACGGTCCTGGACTTGTGACGGGTCCAGCGGGGCGTTGTCGTTAAAGCTCATGGAGTCACAATATCCCGCACACGCAGCCGCGGCGCCCGGCAACGCTAAAGTTGGTTCGATGCCTTTTCTCGACAGACTCCAGCGCTGGGCCGATGACCGTCCCGACGAGACAGCCGTCGTCGTGTCCGGAGAGCACCTCAGCTGGTCTGCCCTGCGGGACAACGCGGCGGCCCTGGTGCCCTCGGCGCCGGCCATCACTGTGCTGTCCGAACAAAATTCAACCCACTTCGCCATAGCGTTCGCCGCGGCCGTGGCTGGTGAGCGGCAGTGCGCCGTGTTGGACCCGGCCTGGCCCCAGCAACTCCAGGACGGCATCACCGCCCGCATCGCCGGGTCGGAAACGGGTCCGGCGCGTGCAGTTCCCGGGCCGGACCCGTTCTTGGTCGACGGGCCGCCGGAGACCTCGTTCCTGGTCGGCCTGACGTCCGGCACGACCTCGGTGCCCAAGGCGTTCACCCGCTCGCGGCGGTCCTGGCAGGAATCCTTCGAGGCCTCCATCGAATTCTTCGCACTGACGCAGGACGACAAGTCCCTGGCTCCCGGGCCGCTCGCGGCAAGCCTGAACCTCTACGCCCTCGCCGAATGCCTGTATGCCGGCGCCGAGTTCCACAGCCTGGACCACTTCGACGTCGGTGCCGCCCACGCGGCCGTCAGCCACGACGGCATCACCCGCCTGGTCCTGGTGCCCACCATGCTCCGGCTGCTCAGCGAGCGGGGCCTTACCGGCGGTGTCGATGCCTCCGGCATCCGCAGCATCATCTGCGCCGGTTCCAAGCTGGACGCCCGGACGCTGGAGGCGGCCCGGCGCTGGGCCCCCAACGCGACCATTTTCGAGTACTACGGCGCCTCCGAGCTCAGCTTCGTCTCGGGCGCCGGGTTGCGCCCGGGCGAGCCCGTCGAGCCGGGCGGGACCGGCATCGGGAAGCCCTTTCCCGGCGTCGAAATCCGCATCCTCGGCGACGACGGCGCCGAACTCCCGGACGGCAGCGACGGCAACATCTGCGTCCGCAGCGGCATGGTCAGCAACGGCTACCTGTGGGGTGACGACGGCCAGGCGCTGCGCTGTTTCGACGGCTGGTACACCGTGGGGGACCAGGGCTACCTCTCCGACGGGACCCTGCACATGCTGGGCCGCCGCTCCGACATGATCATCACCGCCGGCACCAACGTCTACCCGCATGAGGTCGAGATGGCGCTGGCCTCCGTCCCGGGCGTCGCGGCGGCCGTGGCGGCCGGCATGCTTGACGATCTTCGCGGCCAGCGCGTCGTGGCCGGCGTCGTGCCCTCGCACGGGGCGGTCACCGCCACCCAGCTGCGGTCCGGGATCGACGATGTGCTGGCCCGGAACAAGCGCCCCCTGGAGTACTTCGTGCTGACTGAGCTGCCCCTGACGGAGCGCGGCAAAATCAGCCGGCAGCTGCTGCTGGACTGGGTGGCCCGGAACGATCCCAGGATCCGGCGTCTTGGCTGAGCCGCGCGCGGGCAGCGGGCCGGCAGCACCCGGGCGGCCGACCCGCGGGACGTCGTTCCCCGGGCGGTCTGTTCCCGGGCTGTCTTTCCCGGGGCTGTCTTTCCCGGGGCTGCTGCCTGAGGACAGGCAGCCGGTGATCATCGCCGCGCGCCGGACGCCGCTGTGCCGGGCCAACGGGGCCCTGAAGAAGCTGCGCGCTCACGAACTCCTGGCTCCGGTGCTCCGCAGCCTGCTCGGCGATGCCGGCGACGGCCCCGGCCGGGAATCCGTGACCGACGTCGTGATCGGCAACGCCGTGGGCGGCGGCGGAAACGTTGCCCGGCTCGCCGCGCTGGAGGCGGGCCTGCCGGTCACCGTCCCCGGCGTCACCGTGGACCGGCAATGCGGCTCCGGTCTGGACGCGATCGTCCTGGCCTCCCGGCTGGTCGCGGCGGGCGGCGGCGGCCTGTACCTTGCAGGCGGCGTGGAGAGCATCAGCACGGCTCCGCTCCGGGCCCACCGCAACGACTACGGCAGCCCGGACTTCTACAGCCGGGCCCAGTTCGCGCCGCTGAGCTTCGGCGACCCCGACATGGGGGTGGCGGCCGAAAACGTCGCCGCCCGCTTCGGCATCAGCCGGGAACGCCAGGACGCTTTCGCGCTCCGCAGCCACCATCGTGCCTTGGCAGCCGCGGCCGCCGGGAGGTTCGACGCCGAGCTCGTGCCCCTCGCCGCCGGCTCCGGGGGGTCCGCGGCAGCCGACGACGGTCCGCGGCCGAGTCTTGGCCCGGCCCTGATGGCCCGTTTCCCGCCTGTATTTGCCAGCGGCGGCACGGTCACGGCCGGGAACTCCTGTTTCGACGCCGACGGCGCGGCCGCCGTCGTTGTCACGTCCATGGAGCGGGCCCGGCAGCTGGGCGCCGCCGACGGGCTGCTGGTGCTGGGAACCGATACCGCAGGGGTGGCGCCGCAGCTCCTCGGCATCGGAGCGGCCGCTGCGGCCGGACGGCTCCTGGCGGCGCACGGACTGAGTGCTGCGGACGTGGGCCTGGTGGAATTCAACGAGGCCTTCGCGGCCCAGACGCTCGCGTGCTTTGACCAGTTGGGAATCGACCCGGACCAGGCCAACCTCGACGGCGGCGCCCTGGCCCTCGGTCACGCCTATGGAGCCTCGGGCGCGGTACTGGTCACCCGGCTGCTGGCCCAGGCCCGCAGGTCCCCGGAGCCGGGGCAGCTTTCCCTGGCGATGATCAGCATCGCAGGCGGCATGGGCACGGCCGCACTGCTGGGGTACGCGCGCCTCGACTAGCCCCTCGGGAGGGGGACATGTGCGTGGCAGGTGCCGGCGGGGGGGACATGCCCAGTCCTGGGCACGAGGAGTGGACATATGGGCCACATGTTCACTGGCTGCGGGCAGGGGAGGGCATGCCCATTCTTCGCCGGGCCACCGGGGGGACATGCCCATTCTTCGCGGCGCAGGGTGGACATATAGGCCAAATCTCCACTTGCGGCGGTGAACTGCTCCCCGGAAGTTGGACTGAGATATTCAGTTCCGACTCCCGGGGAGCAGTTCGCGGCCAGGGGAGGGCATGTCCACCAACCATCTGGGCAGCGGAACCGCGGCCCGGCCATCCGGGGCTAGTCTTCCGGGTCCTCCGGCTCACCCAGTCCACGGGCGGCGAGGGCCTCGCCGGTCTGCCGGGCGAAGGCCACCGTGCTGATGAAGACGGGCAACACCAGGGCCCGCGGGTTGCGTTCGAGTCCGCGGGCCCTGGCCGAGTCGCGCACGTCCGTGTAGGCCCCGGCAACGAACGGGATGCTGCGGAGCATGATGGCGATGGTCAGGGCGAAGCGTTCAGGGTCCGCACCGAAGCGCCGGAACGGCCGGGCAAGCGACGCCACGCCGTCGAGGAGTGCCTGCACAGGAGTGGTGGCGGTCAGGATTGACGCCGCGACGACGCAGACCAGGACGTTCAGGACGATCCGGGCGGCGGTCGGTGCGCCCAGCTGCCACCATTGAAAAAGCCCGATCGCCACGAGTACCGGAAGAACCGGACGTACCGCGCGGAACAGCCGGGCCGGGCCGGCCCCGCTGAGCAGGAACAGTCCGCAGAGCAGCACCAGCATGACGGCCGACACGGCCCAGTCCGCGATCAGGAACGACGTCATTCCGCACCCAACGACCAGCAGGAACTTCAGCCACAGCGGCGCACGGTGGACCAGGGACGAGCCCGGCACATACGCCGCCAGCAGGAAGCCGTGACCGCTCACGCCTGCTCCCGCCGGGCCTGGTCGGGCACGGCCCGCTCCAGCCGGCCGCCGGCTACGCCGCCGAGCCCACCGCCTGCTGGGACGCCGTCAGCCGCTGGCAGGCCCGCCGCGCTCAGGGCGCGGTAACGGGCGACGGCGGTTGCCGGTTCGCCATCGAACACCACCTTCCCGGCGTCCACCACCAGGACGCGGTCCATGTCCAGGGCCAGCTCGAGGTCGTGGGTGGACAGGATCACCTGCTGGCGGAGCCCGGCGAGGGTGCGCCGCAGGAGTTCGCGGTTGCGCAGATCCAGCAGCGTGGACGGCTCGTCCAGGACAAGCACCTCCGGATCGACGGCCAGGACCGCGGCCAGCGCCAGGAGCTGGCGTTCGCCGCCGGAGAGCTCGTAGATGCTCTGGTCCGCCAGCGGCAGGAGACCGAACCGTTCCAGCACCGACTCCGCGTGGGCCCTGCGCTCGGTGGCGTTGCGGATGGAGCGGCGCAGGGACAGTTCCACATCCTCGCGTCCGGTGGGCATGACGAGCTGGGAGAGCGGGTCGGTGAACACGAAGCCCACGCGGCGGCGGACCTCACGGACGGCCCGGACGGTATCGGCGCCGTCGACTCTCACGGTGCCGTCGCTGGGTGCCACGAGGCCGTTCAGGAGCCTCAGGAGGGTGGACTTGCCCGAGCCGTTGGCCCCGATAACCCCGATCCGCCGTTCCGTCAGGTCGAGCGAAAACTCCTGGAGCAGCGTCTTGGGTGCGGGGCGGCCGTCAACCGGCACCCGCACCGAAACCCGGTCCAGGACGATGATGCTCACGGGCGGGTGTCAACCGTCCGGACACGGCGCAGCAGCAGGTCCGGGAAGGCCTTGTGCAGGGCCAAGGCGATGCTGACGGCCAGGACGTTCTTGATGATGTCGCCGGGGTAGAACACGAGATCGGCCAGGAAGGCTTTGGAGAAGTCCAGCTTGGCGTTGACCATCATGCCCAGGATGCCCAGGCCGTGGATGAAGACGATGCTGCTCACCATGGCGGCGGCGAACAAGAGGATGGCACGCAGTCTGCCTTTGCGGTTGGCGGTGCGCTTGAGCACGACGACGGTCAGCCAGCCGACGGCCGTGGCGGCCAGCAGGAACCCGATGATGTAGCCGGCGGAGGGTCCGGCGAGGACGCCCAGCCCGCTGCGGCCGCCACTGAAGATCGGCAGGCCGGCGAAGCCCAGCAGCAGGTACAGGCCGACGGCGGCGAAGGCCCGGCCCGGGCCCAGAGCCAGGCCCGTGAGCATGACTGCAAGGGTCTGCAGCGTGATGGGCACGCCGAGGCCGCCTACGGGAATGGCGGCGATCAGTGCCGAAGCGGCCACCAGGGCGGCGAAGACGGCGATGAGGCCAAGGTCGGTGGCATTCCAGCGGACCCGGCGGCGCGGGGTCCTGGCTGCGGCGGGACGGTCGGTTTGCGTCATGATGTTCCTGTCGGGGTGCTGCTCAGGGAGCTGCGGCGGAAATATGGATTGTGATATTGACTGTACGGCCGCCGCGCGGACGGTTTTTTGTAGGCGCCCCACTAACCGGCAGCCCGGTTGCTGGAGGGCACCGCCAATGAACACCTCCAGCCGGCCGGGCCAGCATCGCGACGGCGGCTGCCTACTGCCATACATGCCAATGTCATGGAGCCGGGGTGGTGCCGGTAGACTTGCAGAGGCCGTGCTCTCGCATCGCCCTGCCCCGGCCCCGCCCAGACTCCACCCGTCGTGCCGCGGCATTCCCTGTTGTGAAAGGCCTTAGCTGCATTGATTACCGTCCAGGATCTCGAACTGCGCGCCGGCGCCCGCCTCCTCATGGACCAGGTGAGCTTCCGGATCGACAAGGGAGACAAGATCGGTCTGGTCGGCCGTAACGGTGCAGGCAAGACAACGCTGACCCGGGTGCTCGCGGGCGAGGGCCTGCCCGCCGCCGGCAAGGTAACCCGCACCGGCGAAATCGGCTATCTGCCGCAGGATCCCCGCACCCCGGACATGGAGCAGCTCGCGCGGGACCGGATCCTGTCCGTCCGCGGCCTGGACATTGCCGTGGGCAAGCTCCGTCTGGCGCACGAAGAGATGGCCAGCGAGGACCCCGCGGTCCAGCGCAAGGCGATGAACCGCTATGACCGGCTGGAATCCGAATTCCTGGCCGCCGGCGGCTATGCCGCCGAAGCCGAGGCGGCAGCGATCTGCTCGAACCTCGCCCTGCCGGACCGGCTGCTGAACCAGCCGCTCAAGACCCTGTCCGGTGGACAGCGGCGCCGCGTGGAGCTTGCGCGCATCCTGTATTCGGACGCCGAAACCATGCTCCTCGATGAGCCCACCAACCACCTCGACGCCGATTCCATCTCCTGGCTCCGTGAGTTCCTCAAGAACCACCAGGGCGGGCTGATTGTCATCAGCCACGACACCGAACTGCTCGAAGCGACGGTCAACAAGGTCTTCCTCCTCGACCCCAACCGCGCGCAGATCGACTTCTACAACATGGACTGGAAGCGCTACCTCAACCAGCGCGAAACGGACGAGCGCGCCCGCAAGCGTGAGCGGGCCAACGCGGAAAAGAAGGCCCAGGTCCTCATCGACCAGGCCAACAAAATGCGCGCCAAGGCCACCAAGGCCGTCGCCGCCCAGAACATGGCCAAGCGTGCCGAGCGCCTGCTCGGCGGCCTCGAAGCCGTCCGCGCGACCGACCGCGTGGCAGCACTGCGCTTCCCGGACCCGTCACCCTGCGGCAAGACCCCGCTCACCGCGGACGGCCTCAGCAAGTCCTACGGCTCGCTGGAGATCTTCACCGACGTCGACCTTGCCATTGACCGCGGGTCCAAGGTGGTCATCCTGGGCCTCAACGGCGCCGGCAAGACCACGCTGCTGCGGATGCTGGCCGGCGTCGACAAGCCGGACACCGGCGAAGTCGTTGCGGGCCACGGCCTGAAGGTGGGCTACTACGCGCAGGAGCACGAGACGCTCGACGTGGACCGCACTGTCCTGCAGAACATGCGCTCCTCCGCCCCGGACATGAACGACGCGGAAGTCCGCAACATCCTGGGCTCATTCCTGTTCTCCGGCGACGACGTCGACAAGCCCGCCGGTGTGCTCTCCGGCGGCGAGAAGACCCGGCTGGCGCTGGCCACCATCGTGGCCTCGAGCGCGAACGTGCTGCTCCTCGACGAACCCACCAACAACCTGGACCCCGCCAGCCGCGCCGAAATCCTCGGGGCCCTGAGCAACTACACCGGCGCCGTCGTCCTCGTGAGCCACGATGAGGGCGCCGTCGAGGCGCTCAACCCGGAGCGTGTCGTCCTGCTTCCCGACGGCATCGAGGACCACTGGAACGAAGACTACCTGGACCTCATCACGCTGGCGTAAGTGACCCAACCGACCCGCAGCCGGGGCCGTTCCCGGCACTGAAAACGGCCCCAGCAGCGAGGCAGCCGGGTGGCCCCAGCAGCGAGGCAGCAGGGTCAGCGGACCGGCATCTCTTCCGCGGCCGTGATCCGGTGCAGGTCCGCGTAGCTGATCGAGAACATCGAGTTGTGATCCCCTGCGCCCGCCCAGAGCACACGGTGGGCCGACAACGACTCATCCAGCAGAGTCCGGATCTTCTCCGGGTGGCCTACCGGGGCGACGCCGCCGACCTCCTGGCCGGTGTGGGCCAGGACGAACTCGGGGGAGGCACGACGGATCTTGCCCGTGCCCAGCCGGTCCGCGACCTTGCGGACGTCCACCTTGGCCGCGCCGCTGGCCAGGATGAGCAGCGGGGTGCCCCCGAGCTCAAACACCAGGCTGTTGGTGATCGCCGCGACATCGCAGCCCAGCGCCGCGGCGGCCGCTGCCGCCGTCGGCACCTTCGCGTCGAACACCGTCACGGTGTCCTGGGCGCCCAGGGCGGTGAGGGCCCGCTTGACGTTGGCCACCGGGCCGGGAAAGGCGTCAGGGCTCATCGCTCAGAACCCCTGGGCGTCGAGGATGGCGTCTTCCTCTTCTTCCGCCGTCGCGTTCTTGCGCTTCCGCGGAGCAGGACGACGGCGGGCCACCGGGCCGCTGGAGTGCAGGAACACGCCCTCGGCGGCCTCGGCTTCGGCGTCCTCCGCGTCGATCGCGGCGTTGCGGGCCTGCTGCCTGGCCGCGTAGCCGAACCCGACGAACATCAGCACGCCGAACGCGAACCACTGCAGGGAGTAGGACAGGTGGGTGCCCTCATCAGTGGTCGGTTTAGGGAACGGGAACGGCATGTCCTGCACCGACGGCGACTCGGAGGCCAGCTGTCCGTAGGCGCCCGTCAGCAGCGGATAGCCCAGCTGCCCGGAATAGGCGGAAAGGTCGATCGAGGCCAGCTGTCCGTCAGGGGCGCCGCGCTGCAGCTCGGGCTCGGCCGGCTTGAGGCGGGCAACCACCGTCACCGGCCCCTGCGGCGGGGCAGGCACTGAGTCGGGCCGTCCCGGGGTGTTGTTGCCGATGGGCAGCCAGCCACGGTCGATCACCACGGTTTCGCCGGACTGGAGCTTGAAGGGGACCACCACCTCGTAGCCGGGCTGGCCGTTGAGCGGGCGGTTGCGGACAATGCGCTGGCCGGCGGCGTCGTAGCTGCCCTTCAGTTCCACCTGGGTCCACTCCCGCTCCGGATTCAGCCGGCTGAACTGGTCGCGGACATCGGCGAACGGCACGGGGGTGGCCGAGTAGTTGGAGACCACCCGGTTGATTTCGGCCAGGGTCTCGGCGCGGCGGTCCATCTGCCACCGGCCCAGCCCAACGCAGCCGGCAGCGAAAATCGCGGCCAGCAACAAGTACCCCAGCCATTTACTGGAGAAGAGAAAGCGGTACATTCAGCCGATCCTGCCTGACGGGTCGAGAGGGGCGGTCACTGGCGGGAGGGGGACGTTCTCTGCGCCGAGGACCACAGTCTCTTTCCACAGTCCGCGCGTCTGGAGGTAGTCCTCAAGCCACGCGCGGTGCTCCCCGCACGCCAGCCAGATCTTGCGCCGCTCCGGGGTGTGGATCTTGGGATTGTTCCACAGCAGCTGCCATTCCGCCGCCGCGCGGCAGGCTTTCCGCGAGCAGACGGTGCCCGGGGCCGCGGCCTTGTCACCACCGGTCCCGGCCAGGTCAAAGAGATTCATGAAGCTGCCCGTCCGTGGTCGTCGTCGTTCTCATCTTCGATCAGCTCACCCTGCAGCAGCGTCCCTGAACCATCTGCGCCGTCGCTCAGATCCTGCCCGTTTGGATCCTGCCCGGCGGGGCCCGCGGTGTCCGGTGCGTCCAGCTCTGCGAGCGGAGCATAGTCCAGGAGCGAGTCACTGTGGATTTCCGCCTTGTCGCTGCCGTTGGCGATCACCACCGCCACCCAGGGCAGGAAGACAGCGCCGGCAATCGGCAGGAGCTTGAACCAGCCATCCACGACAAAAATCAGGATCAGGCAGACCATGCGGATGCCCATGGCGATGGCATACTTCACCATCCGCTGGTGCATCTCGTCCGAGTGCGCAGCAGCGGCGTCGGTGATGCTGTGCACCTCGGTACCGCCGGACTCGGAGTCCGGCCTCCCGGGCACATGAGCACCGGGTCGGTTTTTGAGTGTCACGGCTGTCAGATCACGCTCCCAAGGCTTACTTCGATTCTCTCACCATCGGCGGAGCCGCCCAAACGGAAGCGCACCGGGCGCTAAGATCGGAGGCAGGAAAATTCCAGCCCCCAGCGCGGCCCTCCCTGCCGCAGAATCCCGGAGCCCCATATGACTGACACATCCACCACTGGCCGCAGCGTTCTGATCACCGGCGGAAACCGCGGGATCGGCCTGGCCATCGCCGAGTCCTTCCTGGCCAACGGCGACAAGGTGGCCGTGACCTTCCGCAGCGAATCGTCGCTGCCCGAGGGCATCCTCGGCGTCAAAGCGGACGTCACGGACGAAGCGTCGGTGGACGCCGCGTTCGCGGAAGTCGAAGCCGCCCACGGCCCGGTGGAAGTCCTTGTGGCCAATGCCGGCATCACCAAGGACACGCTCCTGATGCGGATGAGCGAAGACGACTTCACCTCGGTGATCGACACGAACCTCACGGGCGCCTTCCGGGTGATCAAGCGCGCATCCAAGGGCATGATCCGGGCGCGCAAGGGCCGCGTGGTGCTGATTTCCTCCGTCTCCGGCCTCTACGGCGCGCCGGGCCAGATCAACTACTCCGCCTCCAAGGCAGGCCTGGTGGGCATCGCCCGGTCGCTCACCCGCGAGCTCGGCGCACGCGGGATCACCGCGAATGTCGTCGCGCCCGGCTTCATCAACACCGACATGACGGCCGAGCTGCCCGAGGCCACGCAGAAGGACTACCTGACCAAGGTTCCCGCCGGCCGCTTCGCCGAGGCCTCCGAGGTCGCCAACGTCGTGCGCTGGATCGCCAGCGACGAGGCGTCCTACATTTCCGGTGCGGTCATTCCGGTCGACGGCGGCCTCGGAATGGGCCACTAGCCCCTGACACAGCAGGACGACGCAGGACTCCTGCTGAGCACAGCGGACGACGGCGGATTCCGCCGTCGTCCGCTGTTCTGTGTCCGCTTGTTCTGAGTCCGCTGTCTATTGCAACCCGGACCGGGCCACTGGAGACGCACAGTTTTCCGGGCCGGGTTCCGGGCCGGGTTCCGCGCCGGGCCTTTTTGCCCTTGGCTCCGGGGCTCCTGGAGCGTGTAATGGGCTCACAGCCCCTGACCATGCCGCGGCAGGGGCGTGGACGCAGGAGGAAATCATGAGTGATCTCAGCAAATGGACGCCCTCGGACATGCTGGAACCGGTCCGCCGCTTCCTTGACGGTGATCTGTCCATAGCGCCAGGGATCAAGATCGAACAGTTCCAGGAGGGCACCACCCTGGTGGTGCGGGCGGAAGCGCCGGGGATCGACCCGGACCGGGACGTCGACGTCTCGGTCGGCGAGGGCGTGCTAAATATTGCGGTGGAGCGGCGGGAGTCGTCCGAGCACAAGAGCAAGGACGGTTACCGCTCGGAGTTCCGCTACGGCCGGGCCGCCCGGAGCATCGCGCTGCCCGCAGGGGTGAGGGAAGAAGACATCACCGCCACGTACAAGGACGGCGTCCTGGAAGTCCGCGCACCGGCGCCCAAGGTTGTGACCGGTGAAGCGACGACGAAGATCCGGATCGACCGCGGCTGACCCACCCCCGGCATGTTCAAGCCACGTGTCGACGGAACTACGCCGCCGGGGCTTCTTTGTGGATGCTGAACAACTGTAATGGCGCGGTCCGCTGGCATGATGGATTGCAGACCCACAGTATTTGGACGTTTGGAACAAAGGAGCTCGTATGGGACTGCTGGAGAACAAGACTGCGATCGTGACCGGTTCGTCGCGCGGAATCGGCGCCGAAGTGGCCAAAATCCTCGCCGCCGAGGGTGCGGCCGTCGTCGTCAACTACCGCCAGAAGGCGCCGCGCGCCAACAAGGTCGTCGCCGAGATCGAAGCCGACGGCGGCCGTGCCGCGGCCGTCGGGGCGGACCTCACCACCCAGGAAGGCGTCCAGGCCCTCGCCAGCGCCGCGATGGAGAACTTCGGCTCGCTCGACCTCCTGGTCCTCAACGCCTCCGGCGGCATGGAGACCGGCATGGAAGAGGGCTACGCGCTGAAGCTGAACCGCGACGCCCAGGTGAACATGCTCAACGCCGCCGTCGCGCTCATGCCCCACGGCTCGCGCGTGGTCTTCGTGACCAGCCACCAGGCCCACTTCATCGACACGGTGCCCACCATGCCCGAGTACGAGCCCGTGGCCCGCAGCAAGCGCGCCGGCGAGGATGCACTCCGGGCACTGGTCCCGAACCTGGCCGAGAAGGGGATCACGCTCGTGGTCGTCTCCGGCGACATGATCGAGGGCACCGTCACGGCCACCCTGCTTGACCGGTCCAACCCCGGCGCCATCGAGGCCCGCCGCGCAGAAGCCGGCAAGCTGTACTCGGTCAAGGAGTTTGCAGCGGAGGTCGCCAAGATGGCCTCGGCCGACGTCGAAACCGGCCACACGGAATACGTTGGCGGTGCGGATTATTTCGGTAAGACCGCGGACCAGGCAGCGGATAAGAGCTCCAGCTAGGCGCAGGCCGCCACGCGCGCCGGGATGGCGCGTAGGGAAGGCACGTCCCGGCAATGTTTGACTAAACATTGCCGGGACGTGCCTTCCCGGTTAATGCATCAGACTCCGGCGATATACCGGACGGCGTCAAGATAGGGAAGGTTGACGGCGGCGTCCGCGGCAGCGCGGACGGCCGGCTTCGCGTTGAAGGCGATGCCGATCCCGGCGGCGCCCAGCATGTCGAGGTCGTTCGCGCCGTCGCCCACGGCGATCGTGTGTTCCATCGGGATGCCCTCGGCCGCAGCCCATTCGCGCAGGTACTTCTCCTTGGCCGCCCGGTCGATCACGTCGCCGAGCACCTTGCCGGTCAGGGCGCCGTCGACGATTTCGAGTTCGTTCGCGATCCAGTAGTGCAGCCCCAGGTCTTCGGCGATCGGCCGGAGGATCTGGTTGAAGCCGCCGGACACGACGGCCACGGCATGGCCGGCAGCCTGGAACGCCGCCACCAGCTCGGCGGCGCCCTCGGTCAGCCTGACCTCGGCGCGGACCGACTCGACGACGTCCGCGGGCAGCCCCGCGAGGACCGCCACCCGGGCGTGCAGGCTCTGGGCGAAGTCCAGCTCGCCGCGCATGGCCGCCTCGGTCACCGCCGTCACTTCCTCGCGCTTGCCGGCGTAGGCGGCCAGCAGCTCGATTACTTCCTGCTGGATGAGGGTGGAGTCCACGTCCATGATGAGGAACTTCCGGGGCGCGCTGCGCAGTGCTGCCGGAACCAGGGCCGTGTCGACGCCCTCGATGCCGGCGGCCGCCAGCGCACGGCGCGCACCGTCCAGGCGGGCTTCCGCAACCGCGGCGGCTGTGGCGGCGTCGGCAGTCCGTCCGTCCCGTCCGGTGTCCGGGCGGCTGTCCGCTCCGCCGGCCTGGGAGTCGCCCCGGGAGGAGTCCAGTGAGTCGTCCTGCACACTGTCCAGTGCGCAGTCGACGGCGTATACCTCGAAGCGGGCGTCGCCGGTCCGGGTTTCCGCCCCGACGCCCAGCCCGGCGGCCGTCAGGAGCGAACGCAGCCGCTGGATGTCGGGAAGGGACAGTTTCAGGCCGTAGCTCACTGCGGTCACGTTCGAACTCATGGCCTCAATCCTAGCGAGCGGGCGGCGGGCGGCCCGAATTCGTTGCGCCCGGGCAGGCGCCGCGTGACGCTCCACGGCAGGGCGCGGCGCCGGTTATCAGTCACCCGCTTTTTTGTCCTAGTGTCTACTCCTATGAGTGATGTTCTTGAAATGGCCGGGGTCAGTGTTGTACGTGGGGCGAAGACGCTCCTGGACAAGGTCGACTGGCAGGTCAAAGAGGGCGAACGCTGGGTGATCCTGGGCCCCAACGGCGCCGGCAAGACCACGCTCCTCCAGCTGGCCGCGGCCCGCATCCACCCGACCTCCGGAATGGCGGGCATCCTCGAGGAAGTCCTCGGCGCCGTCGACGTCTTCGAGCTCCGCCCCCGGATCGGGCTGTCCTCCGCTGCGCTGGCCAGCCAGATCCCCGAGCACGAGAAGGTCCTCAACGTGGTGGTCACCGCCGCGTACGGCGTGACCGGCCGCTGGCGCGAGGGCTACGAGAAGGACGACGAGCGGCGCGCCTTCGGGCTGCTGAACGAGTGGGGGATGGGCCCGCTGCTCAACCGCCCCTTCGCCTCGCTTTCCGAGGGGGAGCGCAAGCGCGTCCAGATTGCCCGCGCCCTCATGACCGATCCCGAGCTCCTGCTCCTGGACGAGCCGGCCGCGGGGCTCGACCTCGGCGGCCGCGAGGACCTGGTCCAGCGCCTGAGCGAACTCGCCCGCGACGACGCCGCCCCGGCGATCGTCCTGGTCACCCACCACCTCGAAGAAGTGCCCCCGGGCTTCACGCACGCGATGCTCATGCGCGACGGCGGCGTCGTGGCTTCCGGCCCGCTGCAGGAGGTCCTCACGGCGGAAAACCTGAGCGAAACGTTCGGCCTGCCGCTGGACGTCAGCGTCAACGCGGGCCGGTACACCGCGACCGCCAGCCGCTGACGGGGCCGCTGACCGCGCGTGGAGCTCCTCAATAGCGCCCTCATATTCTTCGCCGGGCTGTGGGCGGGCACCATCAACAGCGTCGTCGGATCCGGCACCCTGGTCACGTTCCCGGTGCTGATCGCCCTGGGCTACGCCCCCGTCACGGCCTCCATCAGCAACGCCATGGGGCTCGTGGCCGGCAACGCCACCGGCGCCTGGGGCTACCGGAAAGAACTCGAGGGCCGCGGCAAGCAGCTGCTCCGGCTCCTGCCGGCCTCCCTGCTGGGTGCCGTCACCGGCGCTTATCTGCTGTTGCACCTGCCCGAGAAAGTCTTCTACTACGCCGCCCCCGTCCTGATCGTGCTGGCCCTGCTGATGGTGGTCTTCCAGCCGCGGCTGCAGCGGTGGGTGAGGAACCGCGAGGAGAACCCCGAGCACGCGATCCGGGACCGCCGCCACGGTGTCCTGCTCGTGGTGCTGGTGTACCTCGCCGGCGTCTACGGCGGCTACTTCGTCGCGGCCCAGGGCATCCTGTTAGTCGGCATCCTGGGCGTGTTCATGACCGGGACCATCCAGAACGCCAACGCGATGAAGAACTTCCTGGTCCTGGGCGTGAACGTGGTGGCCGCAGCCTCCTACCTCCTGTTCGCCTTCGACCGGATCGACTGGGGTGTGGTCGGGCTGATCGCCGTGAGCTCCCTGATCGGCGGCGTGATTGGCTCCAGGGTGGGGCGCCGGCTCTCCCCGGCGGTCCTGCGCGGGGTCATCTTCACCCTGGGCCTGGTGGCGCTGGGGTTCATGACCGCCAACCTGTTCAAATAGCCCTTCCAACAGCCTCCCAGGAATGACCTGCCCGTGACCTTTCACTTTCTTGAATCCGCCGACGACCCGCGGGTTGCGGACTACACGCAGCTCACGGACGTGCACCTGCGTAAAATCCGGGAACCCGCCGAGGGCCTGTACATCGCCGAGTCCTCCCGCGTCCTGCGCCGGGCCCTGGCCGCAGGGCACCGGCCGCGGTCCTTTTTCCTGGCCGAGAAGTGGGCCGGGGACCTCGCCGACGTCTTTGAGCAGTACCCGGACGTCCCGGCCTACATCGGCCCCGCGGCGCTGCTGGAGCAAATCACCGGTTTCCATCTGCACCGCGGCGCCATGGCCGCCATGCACCGGCCCGCCCCGGTGCCGCTGGCGGACCTGCTCGCCGGAGCCCGCCGGGTTGCGGTGCTGGAGGACATCGTGGACCACACGAACGTCGGGGCCATTTTCCGCTCGGCCGCGGCCTTGGGCGTGGATGCCGTCCTGGTCTCGCCGCGCTGCGGGGATCCGCTCTACCGCCGCAGCGTGCGGGTCAGCATGGGCACCGTGTTCCAGATTCCGTGGGCCCGGCTGGAGGACTGGGCGGAAGGCCTGGCCGCGCTGCAGGAGCAAGGCTTCACCGTGGCGGCCATGGAACTCACGGATGACGCGGTGGACCTCGACGTGCTCGCGGCGCGCCGCCCGGAGCGGCTGGCCCTGGTGCTGGGCACGGAAGGCGCGGGCATGAGCGAAGGAACCCTGGCCGCCGTCGACCTCGCAGTGAAAATCCCGATGCGCCCGGGCGTCGATTCGCTCAACGTCGCCGCGGCGTCGGCGGTGGCGTTCTGGGAGCTCCGCCCGAAGGACTGAGGCCCCTGCATCGTGCGGCGGCCGCGCCGCGCTGACGTGCGCCAATGGTGTTCGTCAGCGGTCCGGGGATCGGCTATCATTGATAGCTGGCCGTCCGGTGCTTTCCGCCGGCCATCCCATTCATACCTGGCAACTGGCAAAATCCAGTTGTGCGAACAAAGGTCCAATTATGAAGTCTAATACTCACCCGAAGTACGAAGCTGTTGTTTTCAACGACCTGGCTTCCGGCGTCAAGTTCCTGACCAAGTCCACCGTGTCTTCTTCGAAGACCATCGAGTGGGAAGACGGCAAAACCTACCCGGTCATCGACGTCGAAATCTCCTCCGAGTCCCACCCGTTCTACACGGGCAAGCAGCGCATCATGGACTCCGCAGGCCGCGTCGAGCGCTTCAACGCTCGCTTCAAGGGCTTCGGCGGCAAGAAGTAACTTTCTTCCCCAAGGTCTTACGGAAAGCCCGCACCGGCAACGGTGCGGGCTTTCTGCGTCTCTGCTGCCGTTCCGGCTAACCGGGCGACCCGGGTTCCCGGGTTCCCGGACGCATGCGGCAGGATGGAGGTCATGACATCCCATCCCGCGGCCACCGCCCCCAGCCCCGACGACGACGGCGGCGGCCGTCACCACGGCGAGTACAAGGTCCCGGGCGGCAAGCTCGTGGTCGCCGACTTCGACGTCGTCGACGGCGTCCTGGCCCACGTCTCGCTGAGCGGGGACTTCTTCCTCGAACCCGACGAGGCGCTGCCGGAGATTAACCGGGCGCTCACCGGGCTGCCCGTTGAGACCAGTGCCGCGGACATCGCGGACGCCGTGACGGCGGCGCTGCCCGAAGGCACCGTGCTGTTCGGTTTTTCCGCCGACGCCGTCGCCGTCACCGTCCGCCGCGCCCTGGCGAAGGCCACCGGCTGGTCGGACCACCACTGGAACATCATCGCCCCGTCCGTCCTCCCCACCCACGTCAACGTCGCCCTGGATGAGGTCCTCACCGAGGAAGTCGGCGCCGGGCGGCGCAATCCCACCCTGCGGTTCTGGGACTGGGAGGAGCCCTCCGTGGTGATCGGCAGCTTCCAGTCCGTCCGCAACGAACTCCATCCCGAGGGCGTGGCCCGGCACGGCATCAGCGTGGTCCGGCGGATTAGCGGCGGGGGAGCGATGTTCATGGAGGCCGGAAACTGCATCACCTACTCGCTGTACCTCCCGCAGACCCTCGTGGACGGCATCAGCTTTGCGGACTCCTACCGCTTCCTCGACGCCTGGGTGATGGCGGCCCTGGAAAAGGTCGGCATCAGCGCCTTCTACGTGCCGCTCAATGACATCGCCACCGAGCACGGCAAGATCGGCGGCGCCGCGCAGAAGCGACTCGCCAACGGCGGCATGCTGCACCACGTCACCATGAGCTACGACATCGACGCCGACAAGATGGTGGAGGTCCTGCGGATCGGCAAGGAGAAACTGTCCGACAAGGGCACCAGGAGCGCCAAGAAGCGCGTGGATCCGCTCCGCCGCCAGACCGGCCTGGCCCGCGCCGAAATCGTTGCAGCGATGATGGACGTCTTCGCCGAACGCTACGGCGCGACACCGTCCATCCTCACCGACGCAGAGCTGGAGGCCGCCCGCCGCCGCGTGGAGACCAAGTTCGGCACCACGGAGTGGCTGCACCGGGTCCCGTAGGAGCCTGTTCTTTAAGAAGCCCGCTCCCTAACAGCCTTCATCCCCATCGGCTGCTCCCCACCGGCACCCTCGCCTCGCAAGCTCGGCCAGGGAACCCTGCCGGCGTGGGCCCAGCCGCCGATTTCAGCCGTCAAAAGGGCCGTTACGGAGCAGTCGATGGTGCCTGGGCCGGTGCTGTCAGTGCCTGCGCCCTGAGGGAACGGTGCAGCTGGCTGCGCTGTTCGATGATGATCCGGCGCAGGGCACGCGGCGCATCAGGGTGGGCGGCCAGCCACTGGTCGGTGCGGACAATCACGGCGTGGGTTTCGGGCGTTCCGCCGTCCAGGTCCTGTGCCGCGGGGTAGAAGCCGCGGATAATCCGGCTGGCGATCTCGATGCTCCGGTCCGCCCAGACGTCCTCGAGGGATTCGAAGTACGGGTCGATGAACCCGGCCAGCAGGGAGGCCGCGCCGGTGTTGAACCCGGCAATCGTGGCGCCGAGGAGCTGGTTGGACAGGCCGGTGCCGTGGACGGCGGCCTCCCAGGCGGCCGCCTTGACGGATGCCTCGGGGCGCGCGGCGAGGGCCGTGGCGTGCCCGGACTTGCCTGCCGCCGTGTTGTCCCGGGCGAGCTCCTGGTCGAGCTGCTCCTGCGGGGCCTGGCCGTTGGCCGCCAGGGCATGCCAGAGATTCCAGCGCAGTTCGGCGTCCACGGCGAGGCCATCGATCACCGTGCTACCGTCCAGGATGCCCCTGAGCAGGTCCAGCTGGCCGGCGTCGTAGCGGCTGGTTGCGGCAAGGGTCCGGGCCCAGGCCAATTGCTGGTCGGAACCCGGCGCTGCCGCGTGCAGCTGTTCGGCGGCCGTGGTGAGGAAGCCGTGGCGCACGGCATCGCGCTGGCCCCGGGGCACGTAGCGTTCCACTGCCGTCGAGGCATTGCCCAGGACATTGAGGAGGACGCCGATGCCCGGCTCGGCGGGCCCGAAGCGCTCGACGGCGTCGACGTAGAGTGCGGCCGGTGTGACGGCATCCCGGGCCGAGTCCCACAGCGCCGTCCAGCACAGCGCCCGCGCCATGGGGTCGTCCAGCTTGTCCAGGGAGCCGCGGACAGTGGCCTCGGAATGCGGGTCCAGCCGGACCTTGGCGTAGCTGAGGTCCTCGTCATTGACCAGCAGCAGCGCAGGGCGCGGTTTGCCGGCCAGCGCGGTCACATCGGTCCGGGCGCCGCGAACATCGGTCTCGACGCTGTCAGTGCGGACCAAGGCGCCGGCGTCGTCGAAATCGTAGAGGCCGATCCGCAGCCGGTGCGGGCGGGGCTCCTGCCGGCCGGTGGTGGGATCCACGGCGTCCTGCAGGACGGCGACGGAGCTGAGCGCGCTGCTGTCTTCGGTGGATTCGGTGGATTCGGTGATTTCGCTGGACAGGGTGGAGATGCCGGAGGTCTGGAGCCATTGGCGGGCCCATTCGCTGAGGTCGCGGCCGGACGCGGCGCTGAGGGCGGCCAGCAGTTCGGCGAGGGTGGTGTTGCCGTAGGCGTGGTCCCGGAAGTACTGGCGGGACCCGGCGATGAAGGCTTCGAACCCGACGTAGGCCACCAGCTGCTTGAGCACCGATGCGCCCTTGGCGTAGGTGATGCCGTCGAAGTTCTGCTTCGCGGCTTCCAGGTCCGGGATGTCGGCGACGATCGGGTGGGTGGTGGGCAGCTGGTCCTGGACGTAGGCCCACGCCTTACGGTTGTTGGCGAAGTTCACCCAGGCCGTGTCCCAGTCCGTGGTCCGGTCCACGCCGAGGGTGCCCATGTAATCAGCGAAGGATTCCTTGAGCCACAAATCATCCCACCACTTCATGGTGACGAGGTCCCCGAACCACATGTGCGCCATCTCGTGCAGGAGCGTGTTGGCGCGGGCCTGGTACTGCGAATCGGCGGCCCGGGAGGTGAAGACGTAGCTTTCGGTGAAGGTCACCAGGCCCGGGTTTTCCATGGCGCCGAGGTTGTACTCAGGGACGAACGCTTGCTCGTATTTGCCCCACGGGTAAGGGAAATCAAAGAGTTCGTTGAAGAAGGACAGCCCGTTCCTGGTGAGGCGGAACAGGGCGTCGGTGTCGAAGGACGCGGCCATGGAGGCTCGGCAGTAGAGCGCCAGCGGTACGTCCAGAACGGTGCCGTCGGCGAGCGTGCCGCGCCAGGCGTCCTCGGCCTTGAAGTACGGTCCGGCGAGGACGGTGGTGATGTAGGTGGACATCGCCTTGGTGGGCGCGAAGTCCCAGCGGCTCGTGGCGGGATCACTCGTCAGTTGGGTGCGCAGCACCTCGGCGCCGTTGGAGGACACCTGCCAGTCGGAGGGGGCCATGACGTGGAAGGTGAACTCGGCCTTCAGGTCGGGCTGTTCGAAGTTCGCGAACACCCGGCGGGCGTCGGCGGGTTCATACTGCGTGTAGAGGTAGCACTGGCCGTCGGCGGGATCGACGAAGCGGTGCATGCCTTCACCGGAGGTGCTGTACAGGGCGGTTCCCGTGATGGTGACCTGGTTCTCCGGCTGCAGGTTTTCGAGCCGGATCCGGGAACCGTCCACGACGTCGGCGACGGCGAGTCCCTTGCCGTTGAGGAAGACGCTGTGCACGCTGCCGGCGATGAAATCCACGAAGGTCGTCGCGCCGGGTTCGCTGGCCGAGAAGGAGATGATGCTGCGGCTCGTGTAGCCGGCGACGTTCGGGTCGGCCGCCTGCCGGACGTCGAGGGAGACATCGTAGCTGTGAGTGGTGATGAGGGCGGCGCGGTCCGCGGCCTCGTCGCGGCTCAGATTCTGGTTTGACACCCCGCTATCTAATCACGGGAGCGTGTGTGCCCGGTCACGCCGGCGGGAACATCAGGAAGGCGGCCGCCAGGCCCAGCAGGGCGATCAGCAGCCAGGACGCCAGCGCGGCCAGCAGCGCGCGTGCGCCAGTGTGCAGCAGCTGGCCCACCCGGACGGCGGAGCCCAGCCCGAACAGCGCCATGCCGAGCAGCAGGTCCTGGACGGCGGCGGCCGCGTCCAGGGCCGCGGGGGAGAGCCACCCGGCGGTGCGCAGGCCCGCCAGGGCCACGAATCCGATGACGAACAGCGGGACCACCGGGGGGCGCTTGGCGCCGTCGGCTGCGGTGCCCAGCCGGTGATGGAAGCCCGCGGCGGCAACCATCGGTGCCAGCAGGATCACCCGGGTGAGTTTGACGACGACGGCGACGGCCAGCGCCGCGGTGCCGGCGGTCTGGGCGGTGGCGACCACCTGCCCGACGTCGTGGACGGAGGCGCCGGTCCACGCCCCGAAGATCTCCGGACCCAGGCCCAGCGGCCGCGCGAGCAGCGGCAGCACACCGATCGCCAGCGTGCCGCACAGGGTCACGAGTGCCACCGGCAGCACGGTTTCCTCCTGCCGGATTCGGCGCACGGCGGCCATCGCCCCGATCGCGGACGCCCCGCAGATGGCGAATCCCGTGGCCACCAGCAGCGCCACGCGGGGCGGCAGCCGGAAGAGTCTGCTGATTCCGTACGTCCCGGCGAAAGCGGCCAGCACGACGGCGGTCACGAGCAGGAGCGCAGCCCAGCCCAGGCCCAGCACGTCGCCGAGGCTGACTTTCAGCCCCAGCAGCACGATCCCGGCCCGCATGAGGTGCTTGCCGGCGAAGTCCAGCCCGGGCCGCGCCGGCCCGGCGGTCCAGCCAGACACGCCCGGCAGGTTGGCCGCCAGCAGCCCGAGGAGCACGGCCATTGTCATCGCCGGCAGCGCGGGAAGGAGCAGGTGGGCGGCGACGGCGACGGCGACGGCCGCCGCGGCGCCGGCCAGGCCTGGCGCGGCGTCTCTCAGGGCTGAGGCGGGGGCGGATCTCTTGGGGGGCACGCCCCTACATTGCCGTACCCGGCCGGAAAACCCGTAACCGCGGCCGTCCCGGCAGGTGGCCCGGACTGCGCGGCCAGCACTGAGCGCCGCGCCGCGGGCCGCCGAAATGATTTCGCAACAAAAAAGTGGTTGGCTAGTGACCATGTCTGACCTATTCCAGGAATACTCCGAGGCCGCCGGCCGCACCGGCGCCTACGACGAGATGTTTGCCCCCGGCCAGCAGGCCCGGAGATCTTACGGGCAGGTGGCCCTGGCCCTGCGCGAACTCTCGTTGGCTGACGTCAGCGCCCGCGCCGATTCCATGGCCCGGACCTTCCTGGACCGCGGCGTGACCTTCGACTTCGCGGGTGAGGAACGGCCCTTCCCCCTGGACATCGTCCCCCGCGTGATCCCCGCCGATGAGTGGAGCGTCCTGGAACGCGGTGTGGCCCAGCGCGTCCGCGCCCTTGAAGCCTTCCTCAATGACGTCTACGACAAGATGACCGTGGTGTCCGACGGCGTCATCCCGCGCCAGCTCGTCACGACGAGCGCGCACTTCCACCGCCAGGTGCACGGCTTTGAGCCGGCCGGCGGCGTCCGGGTCCACATTTCCGGAATCGACGTCGTCCGCGACGCCGAGGGCACGTTCCGGGTCCTGGAGGACAATGTGCGCGTACCCTCGGGCGTCAGCTACGTCCTCGAGAACCGCCGGGCCATGGCCAAGGGCCTGCCCGAGGCTTTCGGTCAGCAGCTCATCCGCCCGGTCGAGGAGTACCCCCGCCGGCTCCTGTCCGCCCTGCGGAAGACGGCGCCCTCCGGCGTCGACGATCCCACCGTGGTGGTCCTGACCCCCGGCGTGTTCAACAGCGCCTACTTCGAGCACACCCTGCTCGCCGGACTCATGGGTGTCGAACTCGTCGAGGGCCGCGACCTCATCTGCCGCGGCAACCGGGTCTACATGCGCACCACCGCGGGCGAGCAGCGCGTGGACGTCATCTACAAACGCATCGACGACGAATTCCTGGACCCGCTGCAGTTCCGTGCCGACTCCATGCTCGGCTGCCCCGGCCTGGTCAACGCCGCCCGCGCCGGCGGCGTCACGATCGCCAACGCCGTGGGCAACGGCGTCGCCGATGACAAGCTGGTCTACAGCTACGTGCCCGACCTCATCCGGTACTACCTCAACGAGGAGCCCGTGATCGCCAACGTGGACACGTTCCGGCTCGAAGAGAAGGAGGCCCGGGAACACGTCCTGGACCGCCTGGACGAGCTCGTGGTCAAACCGGTGGACGGCTCGGGCGGCAAGGGCCTCGTGATCGGCCCGGACGCGTCCAGGGACGAACTCGACGCCCTGCGCAAGCGGATCATCGCCGACCCCCGCGGATGGATCGCCCAGCCGGTCCTGCAGCTGTCCACGGTGCCGACGCTCAGCGGCGACAAGTTCGGCCCCCGGCACGTGGACCTGCGCCCCTTCGCCGTCAACGACGGCGAGGACGTCTGGGTTCTCCCCGGCGGACTGACCCGCGTGGCGCTCAAGGAGGGATCGCTGATCGTCAATTCCAGCCAGGGCGGCGGTTCCAAGGACACGTGGGTCCTGGCCGATTCCCCGCAGGTCCCCGTCGAAGTGATCCCGCGGCCCACCATCGCAGTCCGCGAGCGGGTTTCGGTCTGGCCGGTGGAGAGCAACTGGCGCGACAGCCAGAAAGAGCAGCAACAGCAGCAGCAGCAAATTTCTGACGCGCAGGAGGTAACCGCGAATGCTTAGCCGTATTGCCGAGTCACTGTTTTGGATCGGCCGCTACGTGGAACGGGCCGACGGCACCGCCCGGATCCTCGACGTCCACCTCGAACGGCTCAACCATCTGCCCATGGAGGAACAGCGCAGCGTGGCGCAGGAACTCCTCGCCGTCATGGGTGCCCGCGCACAAAGCGACGATTTCGGCCTGCCCGAACTGCTCAACGCCCTCGCCTACGACAAGCAGAGTGCCACCTCCATTGCCGGTTCCCTCGGTGCCGCACGGGAAAACGCCCGCCGAGCCCGCGAGACCGTCTCCTCCGGGCTCTGGGAAAGCCTCAACACGACCTACTACGGGCTCAACCAGCACCGCAAGGACGTGGTGGGCACCTACCGGTTCTGCAACTGGGTCCTGGAGCGCACCGCCATGGTCAGCGGCCTCGCCGACACCACCGTCAGCCACGACGAGAGCTGGCAGTTCCTGGTCCTGGGCCGGTCGCTGGAGCGTGCGGACATGACCGCGCGCATGCTCTCCACCCGCGATGTCCTCTCGGCCGGCATGTCCTGGGTGAACATGCTCCGCTGCGCCGGGGCCTACGAATCCTTCCTGCGGACCCGCCGGGCTGCGTTCGGGGACCAGCACGCGGCCGAATTCCTGCTGCTGGACCGGCTGTTCCCGCGGTCCATCGTCTACGCGCTGCGCGACGCCGACGAGTGCCTGGCAAAGCTCGACCCCTCGGCCCAGCGCGTCGGCTTCATCAACGACGCCCGCCGGATCGTCGGGCAGGCCCGCACCTTCCTGGAGTTCCACCGCACCGATGACCTCATGTCGGAGCTGCCGGAGCACATGGAGCGGGTGCAAAAGGCCGTGTCGCAGGCCTCGGACGCCATTTCCCGTAAGTACTTCAATCAGGCAGACGAACTGGCCTGGGTGGGAGAAGTTTCATGACCCGGCTGAACATCGTCCACAAGACGGCCTACAAGTACAACAAACGCGTGACCCTGTCCTACAACGAGGCCCGGATGACCCCGCTGACGGACCCGCAGCAGGTGGTACTTGAGTCCTCCATGAAGGTTTCGCCCTCACAGGCGGCCCTGAGCAGCTACCGCGACTACTGGGGCACCCGGGTGACCGCCTTCGACATGCAGATGCCGCACGAGCACCTCGAGGTGCTGTCCACCACCACCGTCGAGGTGCACCGGGTCGAGAAGATCGCAACCGAGGCCGACATCGTCGGCTGGGACGTCCTGGCCGCACCGGAAACCCTGAACCAGTTCAGCGACTGGATTCCCCAGTCCCAGCTGACAGGCCCCGGCTCCGAGGTGCTCGCCATCATTCCCGGCGTCGTCGACGGGAAATCGCCGCACGAGGCCGCCATGGCGGTCTTTGCCTGGATGCGCGGTGAAATGACCTACATGAAGGGCTCCACCGGCGTCACCACCAACGCCGAACAGGCCTGGAACCAGCGGCAGGGCGTCTGCCAGGACCTGGCGCACCTCGCCATCGGGTCACTGCGCAGCTGCGGTATCCCGGCCCGCTACGTGTCCGGTTACCTTCACCCGCGTTCGACGGCGGAGCTCGGCGAGACAGTTGCCGGCCAGTCGCATGCGTGGCTCGAGTGGTGGGACGGCGAATGGCGCAGCTGGGACCCGACCAACCACAAACCCGCGGGGGACTTCCACGTCACCGTGGCCCGGGGCCGCGACTACCGCGACGTGCCGCCGCTCAAGGGCATCCTGTCCGGCGGCGGGGGATCGGCCCTCAGCGTCAGCGTGGAGATCACCCGCGTCGCCTGACCGCACGCCGCGCCCCACGTTGCGCTATCAGATCGGGTTGCCCTGAAGCCCTGTGCTGTCTCACCTCATCGTTGACACTTCATGTCTCAACTGATCGTGGACGGTTCATGTCTCAGGACTTCGTGGACGGTTGCCTGCCCGTGCCGTTGAGGCCGATGTAGACGGTTCCTTTGGGCGGGCGCGGGTGGCTGATGATTTCG